>JAGCXJ010000226.1 GCA_017961385.1 Lachnospiraceae bacterium | reverse complement strand
CATCCCTCTTATCAAGATTATATGGTACAACAATGATCATGAGCTTGCTGTCATGTTCCCTGGTGAGCTCTATGATCTTTTTTAGATACTCCTCGTATTTGGGTGTGAGATGATAATCATCGAGTTCATCCCATCCACCAAATGCTTCACCCTGATCCACGACATTGAATCCCGGTGTAAATCCCTTGAAGATCATCTTTTCCTTATGATTGCCGAATATGTTATAAAGATCCTCCTTGTTGAGGTCAATATAGCGGTTGTGATAGGAAAGATATGACGGAAAGTAATCCGAACGATACTCATCCTCGATACTTATGTTTAACATATCAAGCTTATTCTTTGAAAATCTGAATCCGTATACGCTTTCCTCCAGCCATTTATAATGGTAATCCTCCTTGAATCTTGCAGCCGAGAATACATCCAGTACAACAACTTTGGGAGACTGATATTTGTATGCCTCCTTAAGGTAATGATATGTGATCCAGAAGGGCTGTTCGGCAGCAGTGAAATCATATGCTGCGATACCGTATTTACTCCACAGCTCTGCCGTGTTTACTCCGCAATGAACATGGCTGCTTCCTATTGCCAGTACATCGATGGTGTTCTTTGGCTGCTCGTAGAAAGCTCTGGTCTGATTGATCCCGTGAGGCGATTTATATTCCAGTATGTTTCGAATAACTATCAATGACACACAGATAAGTGCGATCATAGCTATTCTTAAGATCCATTTGTTTCCTTTAATGTTCATAGATTCCTCAAAAGGCTAAAATTGCATATAGATAAAGGTTTCAGTCTTAAACGCTCCGCCGTAGACTCCGATCACAAACATTGCCATCAGACATACATAGATAAATCCGTACTTGATCATCCTGTTTTCCTGTATCAGCTGAGGTAATTCGGTTTTCTTTCTATAACAGATACCGTCGATGATCTGCACCAAAATGATCATTGCGATGCTCAGATATATCTGAAGCATTACAACACCGTTACCTGTAATAAACGAGATCGGTCCTTTGGGATTGATCCCGTTGGTAAACATGAGTTTAATATATGTCAGTGCAAGTCTTAAGGAATCTGCCCTGAAGAAGATCCATGCGAACGTGACTGCAATAAATGTAACGGTTCGTGCGATGAATGATTTGACAATTCCTTCTGTATTTAACTTCTTTCCGATAACAGAATCAAAAATCGAGAACAGGCCGTGGAGTATCCCCCATACTAAAAATGAGAGGCCGTTGCCGTGCCATATGCCGCAGAGAACAAACACGACCATGGTATTGAAGTATTTTCTGAGATTACCTTTTCTGTTGCCGCCAAGAGGGATATAAATGTAATCTTTTAGCCATGAACTCAGGGAAATATGCCATCTGCGCCAGAATTCCGTAATATTCTTTGAACAGTACGGACTCTTGAAATTCTGTGTCAGTTCTATTCCAAACAGCATAGCACAGCCAATGGCGATGCATGTGTATCCGGCAAAATCAGTGTATACCTGGAAACTGTAGAATATTGCTCCGCCGAGAAGCCATATGATATCGAAGCACTCGGGAGCTGCATGTATCTGGTTTACGACTAATGCCAGTCTGTCTGCCACAACAAGCTTGAGAAAATATCCCCATACCATATATGTAAGTGCCAAAGATATGCGATATCGATCAATGACTTTAATATCGGTAAGGCCTTTAAGCTGATCTGAAAAGTTACCTTTTCTTTCAATAGGGCCGCTCACAAGTTTTGCAAAAAATCCCATATAAAGAGCAAAGTAGACTATGTCTTTCTCAGCTGTTTCCTTGCCCTGATAGACATCATACAGATAGCCTATTGCCTGAAATGCATAGAATGAGAATCCGACGGGCAAGACTATAGAGGTAAGGATGCTGTTATCAGAAATAGTATCGAGTCCAAGCACCTTTATGACATAAGGTATGTTTTTTACTACTATGAGAACAAATGCAAACAATGCCACAGTGATCGCTGTGATGGTTTTGGCACGTGTCTTATCCTTGATGTTTTTTTCTATAGCTTTAGCACCGACAAAGGCAACAGCACTAGAGAGCATTAGCGCAGCCAGTGCAGTTAACGATATATATCCGCAAAAGCCAAGACTGAATATGCACAGAACAGTCCTTCGGTATTTGGCGGGTACCAGTATGAACAGCAGCCATAATACTGCCAGAAATAATACAAAAAAGAATGAAATAAACAATTTTTAAGGTTTGCCTTTCGATGGAATATCCTGGACCGCAACAGGGAGTGTATATCATTGCTTATATTAAGCATCACCTGCCACGGACAAAGACATAAACATTATAACATCAATGGCAATATATGGGATAACAAAATAAAAAGCAGCAAACTCGGATAAACTTGAATTCGCTGCTTTTTAAACACGAGTATGTAATTGTATGTGCTAATCCTTATGAGTATAGTTCCCGTCTAGTCTGCCGACAGCTATAACATTTCCTGAATTACCGTTTTTATCAACATTTAAGGAATTGTATATCTGATCGATGCTGTTTCCGCCCGCATCAAATGAAAGCTTTACCTTTCCGGACTCATCTTTGAGTGCAAATACAAAGACAGAGTATGTATGTGTACCGTTCGGAGGATATGGCCCTACATACTGATTGCCTCTGGAACCTCTTTTTATCGCTCCTGCATCAAGGTGAGTTTCGCTTGTGAATACATCCATGTGAAGCCATGCTCCGTCTATCATTACAACAACGTAGTTCGTCGCTCCTTCAACCGTATCCCATGTAAGTTCGGGAGAGAGGTTTTCTCCGTAGTTTGTATTGGTTATCTTATCGTCCCATACACCGTCTTTTACATCTGTCGATGTTACGCTTAAAGATATCTGGTCATCAAATACTGTCTTTTTGATAAATGTGCTTGATTCCATCATGAGTGCATCTTCACTTGAAGGCATTGCATTCCTGAAATCGCTCCACTGTCCCTTCTTGACATCGGCGGGAACATATATGGTTCCTATATGACCGTCTCCTGTATCGACCATCATATTGCATGTTCCATCCATGAAGCATTCGCCGCCTAATACCTTCACACCCTCCAGAAAGAACTTGTCGCCGTTACACTCAAAGATGATGTCACAGCTGATACTTATAGTTATATCCATCTTCGGAATTTTGTCTTCGGTTTCACCTATTGATGATCCTGTTTCTCTCTGGTCGCATTTAAAGTGGATATATGCTACTGCAGGTCTTCCTTTAAAGGACAGGGCAAGATCTGAATACAGTGTGGCTGCATCATTTGTTTCGATTATCCATACCGTATCCTGGATAATGAAATCGTCTGCCCATTTCCAGGAGGTTATAGCTGAATCCGTTTCCTGCCAGTTTCCATCCTTGTATACATAGGTTACGTTTTTGTCTATAACCTGCGGGATCATTCCTTTTTCTACAGTTACGGTCTTAGTCTCAGTTTTAACATCTCCTTCGGACGGTACATTCTCTTTTGCACATCCGGTGAACAAAACAGCCATTATTGTAAAAGCAATCAGAATTAATTTTTTTCTCATATTCCATCCTCCTAAAGATAAGCATATATGACCATATCATTTACAGTTAGAAATATGAGCACGAAAAACAGAAAAATCAGCATAGACCTCTCATCTGTTTCAGATATTCCGAAGGTGTCATGCCTGTATGTTTTTTAAATACTTTTGAAAAATAATTAGTATCGCTGTATCCAACTCCGACACTTATCTCGCTGATTGTATGATTCCCATACTGAAGCTCGCTTTTGGCTAAATTGATCCTCAATTGTTCCAGATAAGCCATGCATGACATAGAGACTTCTTTGTTAAAGGCATCATTTAAATAATTCTTATTAACAGAAAATACTTTTAAGATACTGTCCAGTGTTATATCCTCGTCTATGTGCTCCCAGAAGTACCTGGTAACTTTTGCAACGAGCGGATCATCGTATATATCATCCTGTCTGAAATTTCTATAGAAGTCTGCTGTAGCCATAAAAAGAATGGATTGAATAAAGTATCGCGTTCTCAGGATCCAGAAATTATCAGGCTGTGCATTTATCTCGTATTCAATACTGAAAAAATGTCTTCTTACGGTATCATATTCCTGCTTTGTAAGTGAATAGTATACGATATCCCTGCCTGTTGAGAATAGTTCAAGAAAATAAAGCGCATCCTGATATATCATCTGATTTGAAAAGCAGTCTTCGAACTGTATATCATCATTTATAAGATGTTCCATTTTTTGGCGATCAAGCACTCCGGGGTCTTTTAAGGCGCTCATGAATTTATCGTATCGTCGAGAATTGATCGCTTCAATAGTGAATTCTTCACGGATTATTGTAGGTCTGAAAAAGAGAGTCCTGCATTTGACATTCTCTTCCGATATGATTTCAAAATCCGACTTCTCGTTTATAAGGATAGCAGCCGGTGTTGATATCGACAGATATTTCCCGTTATCCTTAACAACGAATGATCCGGAGTAGAGCAAGACGATCTTATAGCATGTCTTGTCATTGAGATGTTTTGAAAAACCTTCTGACTGTTCATAGAATACATCTATAGAACAGTTCATTCCTTTTCTTTTGCTTTTAGTTACCAGTTCCATTTTTACGCTTCATTTCCTTTGATTCGTTTTTATGAGAAACTTTGCTGATGATAGCATGGATATATTAACAATTTACCTGTGTATATCAAAACAGGATAAAACGATCTTTTGACTCACAAGGCAGTGCTTTACTTACAATATTATATCAATTCTTAATTGCTAGTGATATATGTAGTGTGAAATTTGTGATCGGGTGATCTGATCAATGCGATGGTAATGAAAAGGTGAGCGGACAGGATTGATGACATGAATCAAGAAACTATATAGT
>JAGCXJ010000225.1 GCA_017961385.1 Lachnospiraceae bacterium | reverse complement strand
TATAAGGATGATTTCTATAAAGGAATGGCAGCCCTTACCTGTAAATCATACGGCGCTGGCAAGGCTTACTATCAGGCAGCAAGATGCGATATGAATGATATGGACGGCCTGTTTGAGAGATTGCTTGATGACGCCGGTATTGAATACAAAAGACTTCCAAAGGGTCTTGAGTATCACAGACGATACTCAGAAGAAAGCATATTTGAATTCTATCTTAACACGTCAGACAGAGACATTCTGATAAGTATACCAGAGAGTAAAGATGTTATAAACAATGAGTTGGTGGACGGAGAGATTTCTGTTCCCGTAAAGGGTTTTCTTATAACTGAAAGAGGATATGGCGAGGATGTGTAATTGGGAGATAAAAACACTGGTACGACACTGTGGATCAGATACAGAATATTGTGACGCAGGTGATGAGAATATCAAAGTTGAGTTCATTCCGGATCCTAATCATGAAAGCGTCATATGTAAAAAGTATTCTGTAAGGATAACGAATGAGTCAGGAAAGGATTTTAAAGGCGTTGTACATATAAAAGTACTTACGGATTCAGACAATCCTGGCTTTTTCATGCCGGGTTACATGTATAACAGTAATACTGCATATATGCCATCTTCAGGAAGAAAATCGTTTCCCAGGATCAAAAACGACCCGTCAGGTATGCCGGAGTCTGAATTCTTTATGACCAGAAGTGACAGGCTTGCAGAACCGATCAGTATGATCTGGGACTCTGGTAGAGTGATAGGGATTGCGGCAGCCCCATACTGGCTGAGCAATGATACAGGAATGATTCCTGTTTCTTACTCTGACGGAAAGAATAGATCAGTTAATGCATCTTTTATACAGTATGCCGGATTTAGCTGCAATATCAATGACAACGGAAGGGCAAGCATAGGTTATACACTTGGATACGAAAATGCCCCATGGCTGTTTGTACAGACTGCTAAAGTTATTGATCGAAAACCTGTTGATGAAGAGAATTCATTTTATATTAATGCAGGAGAATCTGTAGAATTCCCCATATATATCTATGACTATGAAGGAGAAGATGAAAGAGCGGTTTATAAAGCAATGGAGCATTGCTATTCAATCTTTCATGAATCACCGAGAGACATAAGGATGGATCGCGATAAAGCATTAAGACTCTTAAGCGAAGCAATACGTGATAATGCATGGCTTGAAGAAGAGAAGATGTATTCCGGTTTTGTATATGACAGAGAGTCACCAAGGTATAACAAGATCGGTTCTCTGTCATGGACTAACGGTATGGCAGTGGCATGTCCGATGTTGTTAGCGGCAAATCATTTTAACGATGAGAAAGCAAGAAGACAGAGTATCTCATTTATAGAGAATGTTGTAAAGAACAGTTATAATCCGTCTTCTGGCCTGTTATATGACGCGGTTGAAAATGGCAGATGGTCGGTTAACGGTTGGTGGTATAACGGAATGCATAGTGGAGGACACAGCTCATATATCAACGGACAGGCGGTTTATTATATTCTATGTAGTTACGAATCAGAGAGAAAGCGTGGTGTATCACATAGGGAATGGATCGATCTTGTAAGGCCTGTTGTTAGGAAGATGAACGAATTACTTAACACAGATCATGAGTATCCGTTTTCAATGTCTGAAGATACCGGTGCCGGGCTTGAATATGATTCGCTTGGCAGTTCATGGTGTCTTGCGGCAACTCTTTTATATGAACAGGTTGCTGAAGAAAAAGAATATATCGATATAGCTAAGAAGATAGAACAGCATTATTATGATAAGTTCGTAAAAAAATGCGAGTGCTACGGAGGCCCGCTGGATACCGACAAAGCAGTGGATGACGAAGGTATTCTGGCATATATCAGGGCGGTTAGGATCTTATATGAGATTACAGATGAGAAATATCTTATAGAACATCTTAGGGATGCACTGTATTATGAAGTTTCATTTAAGCTTTCTTACAATACACCAGTATCAGTCCCGCCTCTTAGTACCATAGGATGGTCATCATGCGGCGGCAGTATAACATCCACGGCAAATCCGCATATTCATCCGATGTCCAGCACGATCATACCGGAAATGCGATTTTATGCGGGATTAACAAAAGATCAGTATTTAAAGAGCAGGCTTGAAGATACAGTAAGCTGGAGCCTGCAGACATTTAATACATTTAAAGGCGAATACGGTTATGGTGATACAGGCTGGATGTCTGAACGCTTTTGCTTTTGTGAAGGATTACTGACGGAAAAATATCCTGACGGATCACCTGCCTCTACATGGTTTGCTCTGATGCCATGGGCGTCTTCAAGCCTGATAGAGGGATTTGCGAGAGAGTAGAGCTTAAGATTTTTTCAACAAAAAGTATCTAATGGCTCCTGTCGGAAGATTAATCAATCATTGTCCAAAACAATGCTGTTGATATTCTATTCCAAACCGATGCAGTTCGTTTGAAGCCAGCAAGCAACACCGTTTTCGTCGTTTGAAAGCGTTATCTCATCTGCTGCTGCAATGGTTTCCGCAACTGCATTAGCTACCGCTATTCCTTTCCCGCACATCTTCAACATTTCCACATCATTACTGTCATCACCGAACGCGACCATATCTTCTGTGCTTATTTTGCTTATCCTGGACAATGCCGCAATTGCTGCAGTCTTTCCGGAACCGGAAGGCAGAAAAGAATACCATCTCTCACCGCGATAACACTGCAGTTTGCAGCCTGCCTGTTTTGCTATGTTTTGGGCTACAGCCTCGTCAGGGAGTTCAGCCACGATCTTATTTGACCTAACACAAAGATCTGACGAATAATCGTTATAGACAGCCTTATGAAGTTTCTCAGATTCTGCGATATGAAGGCTGTTCCAATAGACCGTTTTTCCATTAGCTACGGTAATCTCTGCCTTAGGGACAGCATTTAACAGACTCGTCACTATAAAGTCAGTGTCTTCTTCGGAGAACTCGCAGGAATACAAGCATTCATCACCTGAATGTATAAGCGTTCCGTCTGTAGTGATCTCATAATCAGGTTTTAACAGTTCGATGTATCTCTCGGCACCGATCCAGTATCTTGCTGTAGCGATCGCAAAAAGCATGCCTTTGCTCCTGCACTCATCCAATATGCGAAGTGTCTCATCAGAGATACTCCCATCCTGTCTTAACAAAGTATGATCTAAATCCGTAAGAATGAGTTTTATCATAGCCTTACCTTTCATTAGTTGCTCTTTCTGTTTATTTTCTACACCAGGATAATCAAAAAAGCTGTCGTAAGTAAACTTAAATTGTATGAATTTGCTTTTAGCGAGATTTACATGATGTATCAAGGGCAACCCTATAACACATAATGGCAATCAACTCTTGAAATGTCAAATGCTCCCCATTTTGAGGAGCATGAATAATTGTTAGGAGTTTTTGCAGACTTTTTATTCTGTTATACGTTATATTATATGAGTAGAGAAAAAGGGAAAGAAGGTGGGAGAGATCGATTCCAAAGAAAAGTTAATAGATCTGATGAGTCTGTATAAGAATCTGGTCTTTTCCGTTTGTCTTAAAATGACAGGTGATTATTTTGCCGCGGAGGATATCACCCAGGAAACTTTTATTTCTGCTTATCAGCATCTTAAGGATTTTGACGGTCAATCTGAGAAGGCCTGGCTGTGCAGGATCGCGAGTAACAAATGTGTTGATCATTTACGATCGGCAAAAAGGCGGGAGCTTGCTACGTCAGATGATGAACTGATCCGTATGGAATCTGTATCATGTGGAAGTTTACTGGAACAGTATGTTGCCACGGAAGTCATGCAGAATTTCAAGGATAGCTGTGATGGTCTGCCCGAACCATATCGGACACCTGCAAAGCTATACTTTGAGGAGGGGCTTACAGCCAGGGAGATATCAGAAAGATCTAAAGAACCGTTGAAGACTGTACAGTCACATATTTACAGAGCCAGAGAGATGCTCAAAAAAAAGATAAGGAAGGAGGACTTGCTGACATGACTGATCTTGACAGAACAATAGAGTATCTGAGTGATGATGATCATAATGAGCTTATCATTAATATAGAAAATGAACCTCAGATACAGGCACCGTCATACATTGACAGAAACGTTATATCTATCGTTGAAACAGCTGAACGAAGAAAAGTATTAAACTTTCGGCTATATTGTGCAAGAGTCGGATTTGCGGTTGCTGTTGCGATACTGTTTGTGTGCATAGTTCCTCTTGTTTCCAATCTTAAGTCAGATATTTTGTCAAATGGATATTTTGCAGAAGAATCTCTTGATTCAAAAGAAGATGTCCTGGCTTTAAAACCGGTCAAGACAAAGCAAGAGGTTATGAAGGAAGTGAATGATCCCGGATATTTTGAAAAGACAGAAATATCCATTCGTTCACACATTGATGATTTGTTAAAGTGATTTGGAGGTATATACGATGAAACAGAAGAAAAAGAACAGGTTTTTTACATTTATATTCTCATTGCTGCCCGGAGCTGCGGAAATGTATATGGGATTCATGAAAAACGGGCTTTCCATGATGATCATATTTTTTATCTCCTTTGTTCCTATGATAATGTTTAATGCTATGGAGTTTATCATGCTCTTAAGTGTTGTATTGTGGTTCTATGGATTCTTTCATGCCAGAAATATAGCAGGTTTGGATGATGAGGATTTTGAGAGGTTTGAAGATAAATACATCTGGGAGGAGTTTGGTGATTTAGAGTGGAAAGAGCATGATCAGACAAAGATCAGGAAATGGGGGGCGATCTTTCTTATCATTATCGGTGTGGCTGCGCTTTGGGATTACTTCTTCTATGAGATCATATGTCGCCTGATCCCGGGAGACTACTGGAATGATATCTATCCGATTGTTAAAGATATCCCGATGGTTGTCTTTGCTATATTGTTTATCATAATAGGTATAAAAATGATAAGAGGAAAAAAGGAAGAACTGGACGCTCAATCTGAGGAGGTGTGATATGGAAACCATCAGAACTCACAGAGTCGGGACCATAACAACAGGTATTTCTTTAATAGCCTTCGGGGTTATGTTTCTGCTTCATCTTTTTGTAAATTCGATCAGTTATGATATGATATTTAAACTATGGCCGATCATAATGATCGGACTGGGGGTAGAGATCCTGCTGTCATCGTTTTCAAGCCAGAAGATAATCTATGACAAAGCAGCGGTCGTGCTGATGTTTTTTGTAGCGTTCTTTGCTATGGGTATGGCAGGCGCAGATGTGATCATCCATCAACTTAATTAGGTTACGATACCAAAACCCGGACATTGCTGAAGTTAAATGCTCTGAAAAGCAGAATGTTGCTGCGAGTCAGATTATCAGCACCGGGTTTCTTTTTTAGGTATAGAGTTAGAATGATATATGAAACTGAACTGTCCATATGCGGTGGCTCAAGGTGAATTCTTTTCATTCAAAGTTTGACTGGATTGTGATACAATATAGTTATAACAGAGGAATGAATATGATTTATTATGACCATTTACCATTAGATAAAGAAATACTCGAAGCTCTTGGAAAACTGTCGATCAACTATGTCTTCCAGCCGATCTTTTATCCGAACGGCAAGACTGTTTATGCATGGGAAGCTTTAATGCGCCCGACAGAAAAGACAGTAATGGAACTAATAGATGAATATATGCAAAAAGATGAACTTCATACACTGGAGGTAGCGACGCTTTTCGGAGCGATGCAGGCCTACATCTTAAGAGGTTATACCGAGAGAGTTTCGATAAACTCATTTCCAAATGATAACTTAAGACAGGATGAAGCAGATGTATTCTGGGAGTACTTTGGCGACAGCATCAGGGGTTCAATGATAATAGAAAATCTTGAATATCCTTATTTTTCCTATGACCACTGGCTGGAAAAGAGCAGGTCAGTAAAATCCATGAACAATCTGCTTGCAGCAGATGATTTCGGCAGCGGGATCAATGATATGGAGCGTATTGATCTTATGAAGCCCCATATCGTAAAACTG
>JAGCXJ010000224.1 GCA_017961385.1 Lachnospiraceae bacterium | reverse complement strand
CAAGGATCATCTGGTCACCTGTGTAAGCATGGATTGTGCTCATGATACCAGACTTGATTGTTGCAAGCTCGTTAAGAGCCTTAGCCATAGGAGCAAGGCAGTTTGTTGTACAAGAAGCTGCAGAGATGATAGTATCCTCAGCCTTGAGTGTTGTGTGGTTTACATTGTAAACGATTGTAGGAAGATCGTTTCCTGCAGGAGCAGAGATAACAACCTTACGAGCGCCGGCATTGATGTGTGCCTGTGCCTTTTCCTTTGATGTATAGAAGCCTGAGCACTCAAGAACAACGTCTATCTTGAGCTCGCCCCAAGGACAATTGTTTGCATCGGGCTCTTTGTAAATCTTAAGTGTCTTACCATCAACTGTGATTGAATCCTCACCAGCTGAAACTGTATCAGCCAAAGCGTACTTACCCTGTGAAGAATCATACTTCAAAAGGTGTGCAAGCATCTTAGGGCTTGTGAGATCGTTGATAGCTACAACTTCATAACCTTCTGCACCAAACATCTGTCTGAATGCAAGACGACCGATACGGCCGAAACCATTGATTGCTACTCTTACTGCCATTTTAAAAATCCTCCATAAAATGTGAATTTGATATATTTTTTCGACAAACAAAGTTTGTCAATTTTTTATCAGCATGTCTATTCTACAATGAAAGAACTCCAAATTCAAGATGAAATTACAGAAATTCAAAGAATGTTCATAAGTGCTAAATTATGTAAACATCAGTATGAGTTTTCATCTTATCAGAGCTTATGATATGAAGCTATGCGGCCTTCGAACGTAGTGTAGTACTCAAATCCGGCAGCTTTTAATGCATCATATGCCCTGTCAAAATCAGCACCTTCATATCCTGCCGAGTGAGCATCGCTTCCGACAGTTATGATCTCTCCTCCGAGTTCCCTGTATCTTTTAAGGATATCTGTATTCGGATGAACATCCTTAAGATAATACTTTCTGATACCCGCTGTATTGACCTCGATACCCTTTCCGTTATCAATGACCGTTTCAAGTATTTTATCTATCAGATCCTTATACATGAAATAGCTGTAGTTTTTATCAGTCTCAGGAGCATATCTTATCGCATAATCGAGATGCCCTACTACATCATAGTTGTTAAAGAGCTTAACGTTATCAAGGATGCACTTAAAGTATTCCCTCATGGCCTCTTCCTCGCTCCTGCCCTCGAAGTACTGAGGATAGTAAGGATCGAGTCCGTTTACGATATGACATGAAAAGATGATGAAATCAAAATCATAGCTCTTTGCGTATACCGCATTCTTTCTGAATGCATCGATCTGCATCCCTAGCTCGACTCCGAAACCTATCTTGATCCTATCCGAATACTTTTCTCTTAAACCAAGCAGTTCATAGAGATATGAATCCGTATTAAGATCAAACATTCCCTCGCGCGTACGCTCATCATAGGGAAAATCTATATCATTGTGCTCAGTAAAGCATATCTGTGTAAGTCCTCTGTCTATCGCTGACTTTACGATATCCTCCATTTTAGATTTGCCGTCGCCGCTGTGTGTGCTGTGTAAATGAAAATCCGCTGTTATAGCCATTGCATGTTCCTTTCTATATAAATATCGCTTTATTATAACACATAAAAGGACCGCCCCCAAACGTAAAGTTCAAAGGCGGTCCTATATCTCATATTCTAACCTCTCGGATGAGCTTTCTGATAAACCTCTCTGAGATGGTTGTGGTTCATATTTGCATAAATCTGAGTTGTGGAGATATCACTGTGACCGAGCATCTCCTGAACAGACTTAAGATCTGCGCCGTTCTCAACCAGATGCGCCGCAAAACTGTGTCTTAATGTATGCGGTGTTATATCCGTTGTGATGCCGGCTTTTCTGCTGTAGTACTTTATAAGTTTCCAGAAGCCCTGTCTGCTCATCGGGACTCCCGAGCAGTTAACAAACAGCTCATCTGACTTGTTGTTCATTACAAGTGCTTCTCTGCTGTGCTCCAGATAGTTTATCAGAGCATTTCTTGCCTTTAGTCCGAAAGGAATTATCCTTTCCTTTCCCCCGTGATTGCATACAATATAGTTCATCTGAAGATTCAGATCCTCAGATCTTAACGTGATGAGTTCTGAAACCCTTATGCCTGTTGCATAGAGCAGCTCGAGCATTGCCTTGTCTCTTATCTCCTTGGGTGTATCGCCGTTTGGCTGTTCCAAAAGAGTGTTCACCTCGTTCATAGTCATGATCTCGGGTGCCTTCTTCTCTATCTTGGGCGACTTAAGGACTGAGCTGATATCTTCCTTGACCATTCCCTCATAGGCCATGAAATGAAAGAGTGCCTTGATCGATGCAACGTTTCTTGATATGGTTGCCGGTTTGAAATCCTCTGTCTTCATGTAATCCATATATGCAGACAGATCATCCTTTGTGATCTCACCAGCTGATTTCACATTTCTCTTTTCCAAAAATGCGACAAACTTTTTCAGGTCCCTTTGATAAGACAATTCCGTATTGGATGATGTCTTTTTCACGTTATGTAAATATGAAATAAAAGCATCTATTTCTTTTTGCATTCTGTGTATTTTCTCCCACTCAAACCCTGTTTTTTGTGTCGGTAAAACCTATTATAATCAATAAATTATGTAAAATCAATGCCCTTTTTTGCGCGAAAATTCAGTGTTTTTCAGGTTTACACAAAATGTTGCAAAACTAAATAATGGCTCGCACTACATGTTGTGAAATTAACATAAAAATTTTTTTTAAAAAATTTAAAATAATTAACATAAATTTGATTTTTGTGATTTTTATGTCGATAATTTATGGTTAATTTGCTCAAAAAAAGATGCCGGTACTTACCGACATCCTTTATCATTTATCTCGTTTGCATATGTCATGATCGCTGCGATCGTTTTGGAATCCTCTATCTTACCCAGCCTTATCATTTCGATCAGCTCATCAAGAGTATAGGCTAAAACATCAACAAATTCATCATCATCCAGATGCTGTCTGTCCTTTGTCAGATCATATGCCTTATATATATGTATCTTTTCGTTTGAAAATGCTACGGTCGTATACAGTGAGAGCAGTTTTTCAATATGCCCCGCAACGTAGCCGGTCTCTTCCCTAAGCTCTCTTGCAGCAGCTAAAGCAGGATCCTCGTTTGGATTTAAACCTCCTGCAGGGATCTCAAGCGTATCCCTTTCTATCGAGTTGCGATACTGTCTGACCATCAGTATCCTGCCGTCATCCAAAACAGCCAGTGCCGCTGCGGCTCCTTTATGCTCGATATGATCCCACATGCCTATATGGCCGTTTGGTATGAGCATCTCATCCCTGTAATAGTCTATTATCGTACCCTTGCTTACAAGAGTCCTGTTTAAACGCTTATACTCACTCATAGTCTTCCTATGCTTCCAAAAGCTTCTCAACGCTTGCAAGCTTTACGCAGAGCACGAATATTTCAAGAGCCTGAGCGAGCTCATTTATCGGAGGGAATGTAGGCGCGATACGGATGTTGCTGTCGTTTGGATCCTTCTTGTAAGGATATGTTGCACCTGCTCCTGTCAGTGTGACTCCAGCCTCCTTGCACATGCTAACTATCTTGGATGCACAGCCGTCAAGCGAATTGAACGATACGAAATATCCTCCGTGAGGATTTGTCCATGTACCGATCTGAGCTTCCTTTAATTCCTTTTCAAGAGTACTGAGTACGAGTTCAAACTTCGGACGTACTATCTGAGCATGCTTCTTCATGTGATTCTTCATTCCGTCAAGATTCTTGAAGTATCTTACGTGACGAAGCTGGTTAAGCTTATCGTGACCGATAGTCTGGATCGTTATTATCTTCTTTATGAAATCAAGGTTTGTCTTTGATGAGGCGATAGCTGCGACACCAGAACCCGGGACTGTCACCTTTGATGTTGAGCAGAACTCGTATACCATATCAGGATTTCCTGCCTTTTCACACTCTCCCAGTATCTCGAGCAGCTCCTCCTCCACACCGTTATACAGATGATGGATTATATATGCATTATCCCAGTATATACGGAAATCTTTAGCTGCAGGCTTAAGATTTGCAAATCTTCTTACAGTCTCATCTGAATATGTAACACCTGAAGGGTTAGCATACTTTGGAACACACCAGATACCCTTGACTGCAGGATCGCTGTTTACATACTCTTCCACAAGATCCATATCAGGTCCGTTCTCTGTCATTGGTATGTTTATCATCTCGATGCCAAACTGCTCTGTTATAGCAAAATGTCTGTCATAACCGGGAACTGGACATAAGAACTTTACCTTGTCAAGCTTGCACCAGGGTGTTGAACCGCATACACCGTGTATCATCGATCTAGCCACGGTATCATACATTATATTAAGAGATGAATTACCAAAGATTATTACATTGTCAGGGCTTACTCCCATCATGTCTCCCATGAGTCTTCTTGCTTCGGTTATACCGATGAGCTCGCCGTAGTTTCTACAGTCAACTCCTGCTTCTGAATGAAACTCACTCATAGGGTTGAGTGTGTTAAAGAAGTCTGCCTCCATATCAAGCTGCTCGGCACTTGGAAGACCTCTGGCCATATTCAGCTTAAGTCCCTTGCCTTTTGCATCCTCATATGCTGCTGACAGTTCAGCCTTAAGAGCTGAAAGCTCCTCCTTGGACATACTCTTGTATGCTTTCATATTCAATCTCCTCTATCTCAAATCTTGAACTGTATAATTGTATACAATTATTCAACTTATGATATTATACATAACATTTAGTCATGAGACAAGTATTTATTTAGGTACAATCTATATTGTCCCTTGTTATGTTGTTGGCCCATTTGTGGCTGTAGAAATGCTTAAACACCCATGGCCACTTAACAAACTCATCGGTACAGAGCAAAAAGTATACTACCTTTACGGGAAGCTTGAAGACGAATGCAGCAAGAAGTCCCAGAGGTACCGCATAGCACCACATATCTATGGTATCGCACTTGAATCCGAACTTGCTGTCTCCTCCTGCCCTGAATACGCCTGCGATCAGGCAGGTGTTTACCGATGTACCTGTTATATAATATGTATTAACAAGCAGCATGAACCTTAAATAGTCAAGAGCTGTAGGAGTTATTGCTGCCTTATGCATAGCAAACGGCATGATCGCAAGAACAACGAGTCCTCCAAATATTCCTGTTATGACTGCAAGCCTTAACAGTATATGACCCGTGCGAATGCCTTCCTCTCTGTTTCCTTCCCCCAGGATCTGACCTACTATGATCCCGGATGCCGCACCTATGCCGTAACACATAACACATCCTAGGTTTCTGACAACGTTTACGATAGAGTAGGCAGCAACCGCATCTGTACCCATATGACCGATGATAACTGAATACATAGAAAATGCTAACGACCAGACTAGATCATTTCCTATTGCAGGCAGCGCCATAGTCATAAAGTCCTTCTGCAACAGCTCATGCTTTTCAAACATTGTCTTAAATGTAAGCTTGACACCCACTCCTCTCAAGGAAACGAATACGCATCCCATAAGCTGCAGGAATCTGCTTATCGTAGTTGCTATGGCAACACCTACGACACCAAGCTTAGGTGCTCCGAAGAGTCCGAAGATGAATACTGCGTTAAGGCATACATTGCATACAAGTGCCATAGCCTCAAGCACCGTGCTTGTCGAAACCTTTCCTATACATCTAAGTATTGACATATATACGGCACTCACAGCCCAGAAAAGAAGTCCGGGTGCGATAAAGAAAAGGTAACTCTTTCCTATGTCGATAAGCTCTGCATCAGATGTGTAGATATACATCAGATACTTAGGTATGGTCATGCATGCCACTGCACCTAATGCAGCCACGCTAAGTGCAAACTTAAGACCGATACCCTCAATCTTTTCTATGGTATCAAGGTCACCCTTGCCGTAGTACTGAGCAGCGAGCATCGCAATTCCCGTTCCTATACCGTAAAGGAACATGAACAGGATCCCTACCATGCTGTTAGCAAGTGATACGGCACTTATGGCACTCTGACCAACCGTATTTAACATTAAAACATCGACGCTGTTTACGGCGGCATCTATGATATTCTGAAATATGATGGGCAGTGCAACCACCCATATTTTCTTATAAGTCTCCTTATTCTTAATAAACATTTCTTCTCCCCTAAAACAAAAATGAGCCGTGGGGCTCATTTTTAAAGATTCAATCCCTTTGCTTCGTCGCAGCCGAGCATTACGTTCATACACTGGATCGCTGCTCCGCTGGCCCCCTTGCCGAGATTATCAAATCTTGTCGTAAGCAATATCCTTTCTTCATTGCCGGTAACAAAAAGCTGAAGTCCGTCCCAGCCTGAAAGGTTGTTTGCTCCGATAAATCCGTTTGTATCCGCTTCTGAACCAAACGGCATTACCTTAATAAAGCGCTGTCCCTTAAAGTATTCACTCATATATTCATGAATGCTTAAAGGAGTCTGCTTACCGTTTAACATATCTGCATAAAACGGAAGGCTGACAAACATTCCGCTGTAATAATCCGCAATTATGGGCGAGAACAAAGGTGTTCTGCTAAGTCCCGATATTTTCTGCATCTCCTTCAGATGCTTATGCTGTTGTGAAAGTGCATATTCACGCGGTGAATCGAATTCTACATCTCTGTCTTTATCCTCATATACCGCTATAGTCTTTTTACCTGCTCCCGAATATCCGCTTACGGCAAATGCACTCACAGGATAATCCTTTGGTACGATGCCACCCTTAACGAGCGGATATGCAATGGTTATGAATCCTGTTGCATAGCAGCCGGGAACAGCTATCCTCTTTCCGGTTCTTATCGCTTCCCTGTGCTCTTCTGAAAGCTCCGGATATCCGTATGCCCATCCATTTTCGGTCCTGTGAGCCGTGGAAGCATCTATTATGCGCACATCAGGATTTGAAACAAGACTCACTGATTCCTTTGAAGCTGCATCAGGCAGGCAAAGGAAGGTGATATCTGATGAATTGATGAGACGTGCTCTCTCTTCAGGATCCTTTCTCAGTTCAGGATCTATCTTTATTATCTCAATATCATCTCTTTTTTCAAATCTTTCATATATGCGAAGTCCGGTAGTTCCTTCACTTCCGTCTATAAATACTTTCGTCATCTTACACGTGTCACTCCTCATTCATCTTTAGCAGTTTTGCAGCCTGATCCGCTGCGATGCAGGCGTCAATGATCTCCTGGATATCGCCGTCCATGACCTTGTCGAGCTTGTAAAGCGTCAGGTTTATCCTGTGGTCCGTAACTCTTCCCTGCGGGAAATTGTATGTCCTTATCTTTTCAGATCTGTCACCTGTGCCGACCTGGCTTCTTCTTAGATCCGCTTCGGCATCATGAGCCTTCTGCTGCTCCATGTCATAAAGCTTTGCTCTTAAGAGTGCAAATGCCTTTGCCTTGTTCTGTATCTGGCTCTTTTCCGTCTGTGAATAGATAACTATTCCGGTAGGCATATGAGTAAGTCTTACAGCGGAGTCGGTAGTATTTACGCACTGGCCGCCGCAGCCTGAAGCTCTCATAACATCGATACGGATATCCTTTTCATCTATCACTACATCTACTTCCTCAGCCTCTGGAAGTACGGCAACGCTTATCGTTGAAGTATGAATACGGCCGCCGGATTCTGTCTCAGGCACTCTCTGAACACGGTGAACACCCGATTCGTATTTCATAACGGAATATGCACCCTGACCGGTTATCATGAACGTTACGGATTTCATACCGCCTATGCCGATCTCTTCCATTTCCATAGTCTCGACCTTCCAGCGTCTGCTCTCGGCATAATGGATATACATGCGGTATATCTCTGCAGCAAACAGAGCAGCCTCGTCTCCGCCTGCACCGGCACGTATCTCAACGATAACGTTCTTGTCATCATTTGGATCCTTGGGAAGAAGGAGTATCTTCATGGTATCCTCAAGCTGTGCGATGCGCTTCTTTGACGTTGCAAGCTCGTCTTTGAGCATCTCACGCATATCCTCATCAGTCTCACTCTCCAAAAGCTCCAGAGAATCCTCTATGGTCTGGTTGCATTCCTTATATTCCTTGTATGCATTAACAAGAGGAGTCAGGTCGCTCTGTTCCTTCATAAGAGAAGCAAATCTCTTCTGATCATTGGCAACACCCGGCTCGCTCAGTTCATTCATTATCTCTTCGTATCTGTGAAGCAGATCCTCAAGTCTGTCAAACATTCTATATCCTTCCCCACACTACCCTGTCAAGGTGTGCGTAATCCTGTACGACAGTCACATCCTTAAAGCCGGCTTTTTCCATAAGCGCGACAACATCGTCTGCCTGGTCGTATCCTATCTCAAAGAAAAGCAGTCCGCCCGGATTTAAATAGTCGGGGCTTTTCTCAATTATCTTTCTGTAAAAATACAGTCCGTCCTCTTTCCCGTCCAGGGCAAGGATCGGTTCGTAGTCTCTCACTTCCTCCATGAGAGTGGGTATAACATCGCTTCTGATATAGGGCGGGTTGGATACGATGATATCAAACCTGCCTCTTACATCATTGAACAGATTGCTCTGTATGAATTCTATCTTGTCCTCATCCAGATGCTTCTTTCCCATTCCGCCTGGCTTGAACAGAAGGTCAAATGTATCATCCAGAATGAGTCTTCCGGCGTTGTCCTTTGCAACATCAAGCGCTTCTTCGGAGATATCCACTCCGACGCCTTCACAGTCATTTGAGTAATACAAAAGACTTAAGAGTATGCAGCCTGATCCGGTACACATATCGAGTATCCTGCTCTTATCGTTAAGCTGGCGCATAACCTCTTCAACAAGGATCTCCGTATCCATCCTGGGGATCAGCACATTCTGATTCACGGTAAATGTGAGACCCATAAACTCCTGCTTGCCTGTTATATACTGCACAGGATAATGACCCATGCGCTTGTTGACGGCATTCATGAATATTTCTGTCTCACGGCGTGATATGACCTTGTCTCCCTGGATGAAGAGTTCCTCTCTGTCAACACCGCACAGATCCTCCAAAAGGATCCTTATATCACAGTCGGCATTTTCTATGCCTTCCGCTTCGAGTTGTTCAACACCGTATTCGTATGCTTCCCTTCTCGTCATCTGTAGTCCTCACATTTATATCAGCCAAACTTTTCCTCTAAAAAGTTCTTCCAGTCAAATACGCCTTCAACAGACTTTATCGCTACCTCGATCATATCTTCATCGGGCTCCTTGGTCGTTATAAACTGCAGAGCAAGTCCCGGTGCAGATAAAAGATTTACGATCACGTTATTGCTCCTTCCTGCAAGCTTGATAACTTCATAGCTTATGCCTGCTATAACAGGTATTAAGAGGAGTCTGAATACTATCCTAAGCGCAGGATTATCAACTTTTATGAACATGAACAGTATGATGCTGATGACCATTACAAAGAGTAGAAAGCTCGTTCCGCATCTCTTGTGAAGTCTTGATGCCTTCTTGACATTTTCCACAGTAAGCTCATGTCCGTGTTCTATGCAGTTTATGCACTTATGCTCTGCTCCGTGATACATGAAAAGTCTTCTTATATCCTTTAAGAGAGATATGGCAAGAAGATATAAAAGAAAGATCACAAGTCTTATCAGACCTTCAACCAGTGCAAGCAGTGATGAATTCATTATATATCTCTCAAGGATAGATGAGAGATAGTAAGGCAGAAATATGAAAAGTCCAAGCGCAAGTATCACCGAAAGCAGAACAGTAAGACCTGATGTTACCTTTTCTGCCTTGTCCTTAAACAATTTTTTCATAAATCTGTCAAATCCTGTCTCAGGGTCATCCGTTACACCAAACAGATCTGCAGAGTGGTTGATCGATCTCATTCCAAGTATGAATGAATCTATGAAATTGAACACGCCTCTTATAAACGGCACCTTTGTCAGCACGCTCCCGTGCATGACTCCGTGATACTCCGTTATCTCAAGATCTATCTCTCCGTCCTGTTTGCGTACTGCTATGGCATAGGCTTCCTTGTTCTTCATCATTACGCCTTCCAAAACTGCCTGTCCGCCTATACCTGAGTTGCATACCTTTTTCTTCATGAAATGCTCTTCCTTATATTACTTTTCTATAAAATAAGGTTGAGATTAGTAATAAACCTCAACCTTAGATAGTCATTGTAGCAATTATTATAAAACTACTTAACGCCGTACTTCTTATTGAACTTATCAATACGTCCGTCAGTTCTTGCACCCTTCTGCTGTCCTGTATAGAATGAATGGCACTTTGAACATACTTCAACGTGTATCTCCGGCTTTGTAGAACCTGTTACAAATGTATTACCGCAGTTGCAGGTTACTGTTGCCTGATAATACTCAGGATGTATTCCTTCTCTCATTGTTTCACCTCTCTATGTCAATATAATGTATCGTTCTCATCCGTACTGTTTTACAAACAGCGTTGTTATTATATCACAGCAAACATACTAAGGCAATACCCAATTTACAATATGCGCATCTTTTTCATCATCTGGCAGAATTCGCGGTTATTCTTGGTATGAGCATACAGATCGATGACTCTGTCTACCGCTTCATCGGCCTTCATTGAATTGAATGCCCTTCTCATAACGCCCACTGTCTCGATCTCTTCATCGGTAAGAAGAACGAGGAACAAATCGTTTTCAATGCCGCTAAGGCTTTCAGCGCTGCCGACATTGAGAGCAAGTTCCATATCGACACTGCCGCCGCCAAGAAGTTCAAGTCGGATGTAAGACTTACCGTCAGCGGTT
>JAGCXJ010000019.1 GCA_017961385.1 Lachnospiraceae bacterium | reverse complement strand
CTAGATGAACTTCATACCCTTATAGGAGCAGGAGGAGATGAAGGCGCTATAGACGCGTCGCATATTTTAAAGCCCAGCTTCAGCAGAGGCGAGATTCAGCTCATCGGTGCGACAACTCTTGCAGAGTACAGAAAGTATGTCGAAAAGGATGCTGCTCTTGAGAGGCGTTTCCAGCCGATCACTGTAGAGGAGCCTACAGAAGAGGAAGCGATACGTATCCTAAAGGGCATTGCGCATAAATACGCGGAGCATCATAAAGTAAAGATAACAGAGGATGCCATTGAAAGTGCTGTAAGATTATCGGCCAGATATATCAATGACAGAAATCTCCCTGATAAGGCGATAGATCTGATCGATGAGGCAAGCAGTGCTGTAAGGCTTCGCACTGCCGATACATCAGCTAAGCTAAACGAACTTGTTGAGGAGATCAAAAAGACTGATTCTCTTATAGAACAGGCAATAAAGGTCGAGGCTTTCGCTGAGGCGGGCAAGCTTAAAAAGAGCGAAGACGAGCTCATTAAAAAACTTGATAAGATGAGAGCAAAAGAGATCAAGCAGGCCTCAAGAAAAGAGTATATCGTTGGCGAGGATGAGATAGCTGAGGCAGTTGCAGCCTGGACAAAGATACCGGTATCCAAATTAAATGAAAAAGAGGCTGACAGACTGTTGAGATTGGAGAGCATACTTCATAAGAGGGTCGTTGGACAAAATGAAGCAGTTGAAGCTATCTCCAGGGCGATGAGAAGAGGCAGGGTAGGATTGCAGGATCCGAAGAGACCGATAGGATCGTTCTTATTCCTCGGTCCTACAGGTGTAGGTAAGACAGAGCTTTCAAAGGCTTTAGCTGAGGCTATGTTCGGTTCAGAGGATGCCCTTATACGTGTTGATATGTCAGAGTATATGGAAAGTCATTCGGTATCAAAGATGATAGGATCACCCCCAGGATACGTCGGACATGATGACGGAGGACAGCTTTCGGACAAGGTGAGACAGAATCCGTACAGTGTTGTTCTGTTTGATGAGATAGAGAAAGCTCATCCGGATGTATTCAATATACTGCTTCAGGTACTCGATGACGGACACATTACAGATTCAAAGGGCAGAAAGGTTTCCTTCAAGAATACTGTCATCATCATGACCAGCAACGCGGGCGCCATGAGGATAATGGAACCTAAGAATCTGGGATTTGCCAGCAAGTCTGATGAACAGAAGGACTATGAAAAGATGAAGGATGCGGTAATGGATGAGGTCAAGAAAATGTTCAAGCCCGAGTTCATCAACCGTATAGACGATATCATGGTATTCCATGCTCTTACCAAGGATGACATGAATGAGATCGTTACATTGCTGTCCAAGAACCTTGTGGACAGATGTAAAACTCAGATGAACATAGATCTAAACATCAGTCACGCCGTTAAAAAGTATATCGTAGACAAGCATACAAATCTCAAGATGGGCGCAAGACCGTTAAAGAGAGCTATACAGACAGAGATCGAGGATGCACTGGCTGAACAGATACTGAGCAAGAACATAAAGCCCGGAGATAAAGTCAAAGTCGGACTCAAGGATAAAAAGATCTTGTTTACAAAAAATTAACACTTTTTATTCTCCAAATCAGTTATAATTTAATTGTAAGTAATCGGCATAAAATATGTCGAATGGAGGACGTAGAATGGCAGCAAATTTAATAAACATCGAGAGCGACAACTCTTTGAGCTTTGGTGATCACAATCTTAATGAAAAATCCAAAGCAGAGGACTTCCCCTATGAAGGCAACCTCATGAAGGTAAAGACTTTCAAGGAGATCACAAAGCTTGAAAAGAACGGAATGTTCGTCTATGAGTCGGTTCCGGGAACCAGCGTATACAACTTTACGGAGAATGCTGACGGAGTTGCATTTTGGGTTGAGGGTAACGCAGATGATGATGCTCAGATAACTGTAGGACTTGAGGATGAGACGGAATATGAAGTTATCGTCGATGATGTGAGTGTCGGAAAGGTAAAGACAAATCTTGGCGGAAAGCTGAATTTCAGTCTTGACCTAAGCGGCGGAAGAAAGAAAGTAGTTATAAAGAAATAAGAATAAAACAGGTGCCCATCTGTGAAAGCAGATGGGTACTGTTAGTTAGAAGCGGGAGTCATTATGGCTAAAAAAGACAGTACTGTATATTTTTGCAATGAATGCGGCTATGAATCATCAAAATGGATGGGACAGTGTCCCGCATGCAAGGCATGGAATACATTTGTTGAAGAAAAAGTAGATAAAAAGATGCCTTCTTCCTCAGCTAAGAGAAACGAGGCAAACTCAAAACCTGTATCATTTTCACAGATAAGTACGGATGAAGAGCAGAGAGAGATCATAGGCATAGAGGAACTGGACAGAGTGCTCGGAGGAGGAATAGTATCGGGCTCACTCACACTGGTCGGAGGAGATCCTGGTATAGGCAAGTCTACGCTTTTATTGCAGGTGTGCAAGAAGCTTTCTGATAAGGGCAAAGAGGTCCTGTATGTTTCCGGTGAAGAGAGCCTAAGACAGATAAAACTGAGAGCAGTGCGTATCGGTGAGATGAAGGATACTCTTAAACTTTTATGCGAAACAAACCTTGCTGCTATTGAAGAAGTCATAATAAAAACCAAGCCTGCTGTCGCCGTTATCGATTCCATACAGACAATGTATGATGAAGAGATCGGATCGGCACCGGGAAGCGTATCTCAGGTAAGAGAAGCAACTGCTGTACTGATGCGTATCGCAAAAGAACAGGGAGTGAGCGTATTTATCGTAGGACATGTGACTAAGGAAGGAACTGTTGCAGGACCGAGGGTACTTGAACATATGGTTGATACTGTCTTGTATTTTGAAGGTGACAGACATGCCAGCTACAGGATACTGAGAGCCGTAAAGAACAGATTCGGATCGACCAATGAGATAGGTGTTTTCGAGATGAAGAATGACGGGCTGAATCAGGTCATAAATCCATCCGAATTCATGCTGAACGGAAAGCCGCTTAATTCCAGCGGATCTATAGTATCCTGCTCGATGGAAGGAACAAGACCGATACTCATAGAGATACAGGCTCTTGTTTCAAGGACCAGTTTTGGTTTCCCCAGAAGACAATCCGCCGGAAGCGATACCAACAGATTGAACCTTTTAATGGCAGTACTTGAAAAGAGACTGGATATGCCGCTTTCGGACCAGGATGCATATGTTAATATCGCCGGAGGCATAAAGATCAGTGAACCGGCAGTAGATCTGGGAATAGTGATGGCTATAGTTTCGAGTTACAGAAACAAAGCTATTGATGACAAGACGATAGCATTCGGAGAGGTCGGCTTAAGCGGAGAAGTCAGAGCAGTTTCTCAGGCAGCGGCAAGAGTGAGTGAAGCCAAGAAACTCGGCTTTGAGACATGCATAGTACCATACGGATGCATCGATTCCTTAAAAGATATAAAAGGCATCAAAATAGTGGGTGTTAAAAACATCGCACAGGCCATAGAGACTATCTGAAAAATGTACTTGCATTATTCAATTTGCTTTGATATAATAGCGTTTGTTGAGCGAAAAGCTTGAACACAGGGGATTGGTCAAATGGTATGATAGGGGTCTCCAAAACCTTTGGTGGGAGTTCGATTCTCTCATCCCCTGCTTGACATTTCTTATGGAATGGTCGATAATACATTCAAATTATAGTAAAGCGTTGACGAGGACAGTAGCCTTGGGAAAGATCAAAGAGAGGGATGTCTAGGCTGAGAACATCCTGATCGGAACCTTGTGTGAAGACCACCTCCGAGCGACCCCAATCCGGTCCGTATGCCTACGTTACAGGCAAATTGAGTGGTCCTTATAAAAGGGCAATATGGGTGGAACCGCGAACTTTAAGAAAGTCTCGTCCCAGACACAGATATGTGTATGGGATTTTTTATTTGCAAACTGCAAGGAGGATAGAGTAATGAGTACGGTAATGTTAACGGATGGAAACATCATCGAAGGTGAATCAGCAGAAGGCTTAAGGGTGATAAGACATACATGCTCGCATGTAATGGCTGAAGCTGTAAAGAGGCTTTTTCCAGAGGCAAAACTTGCTATAGGACCTGCAATAGATGATGGATTTTATTATGATTTCGATGTTCCCAATCCTTTTTCAAGAGAGGATCTTGATAACATCGAAGCAGAAATGAAAAAGATAATCAAAGAGGGCAACAAGCTGGAGCGTTTTGAACTCCCAAGAGCCGAAGCCATAAAGTTCATGGAAGAAAAAGGCGAGCCATACAAGGTAGAGTTGATCAATGACCTTCCAGAAGATGCTGTAATAAGTTTTTACAGCCAGGGGGATGGATTTACGGATCTTTGTGCAGGACCTCATCTTTCGAGCACAAGAGCTATAAAGGCTTATAAACTGATCTCATCTTCAATGGCATACTGGAGAGGTGATTCAAACAAGGCAAGACTTCAGCGTATATACGGAACGGCTTATACTAACAAGGAAGATCTTAAGGCTCATCTTGACAGACTTGAAGATATCAAGATGCGTGATCATAATAAGCTCGGACGTGAAATGGAACTTTTCACGACTGTTGATGTAATAGGACAGGGACTTCCGCTTCTCATGCCCAAGGGAGCAAAGATGATCCAGAAGATGCAGAGATGGATCGAGGATCTTGAAGACAGAGAGTGGGGCTATGTTCGTACCAAGACTCCTTACATGGCCAAGTCTAATCTGTATAAGCTTTCAGATCACTGGTTCCACTACAAGGATGGAATGTTCGTTCTTAACGATGATCTTATGAGCGATGATGATGCACATGAGGATCAGAAGCTTTACGGTGATCCCGATGTTGCAATGAAGAATGCCCAGGAGCATGTATATACAGATGACAAGGGAAGAGAAGTAATGGCTCTTCGTCCTATGACATGTCCTTTCCAGTATTTTGTCTATAAGGCAAAACAGCACAGCTACCGTGATCTGCCTTATCGTATGGGTGAGACTTCTACATTGTTTAGAAATGAGGATTCCGGTGAGATGCACGGCCT
>JAGCXJ010000223.1 GCA_017961385.1 Lachnospiraceae bacterium | reverse complement strand
GATGAAATAATGGCTATATCAGGTACAAACAAGAAAGATAAAGAAACTTATACCATCGAAGCTGATGGTGATGAAGTATGCACGCTCGAGTATAATGCCAAAAAGGGAACACTCACTTTCGAATATGATTACTATTACGATTCCTTTGAACTTGAAATGGATGTTAAATCCTCATCAAATGAAGTTTCTTTTGTAGTTGATGATTTTGATTTTGATGATGAAGTTGAAGGATCTATGAGCATCACATTCAAAAAGGGTGCAAAGACTCAGAAATACACCAATTCTGATGAATTCGATATCGGAAATGCTGAAGAGAGCGATTTTGAAGATCTTATGGAAAGCTTTGATCAGGATCTTCTCATGGAATTCGGAGGACTTCTTTACTAGGATATATGTTTAGAGCTTATTTTAGAACTGAGTTCAAAAACAGTATATTGATGATTAAAAAGACTGCTATAGCATATGTTTTAGTCATATTTGCACTGACTGCCGTATTTGCGGCAGTCAGCTTTTTGATTGAACAGGATTCCATGGTCAAAAAGATAACAACAGCAGTAGTCATTCAGCCTGACGATAAACTAACATCCATGCTGATACAGTACGTATCTCAGATTGAGAGCATCAAAGAAGTTTCAAGAATTGAAAAGGTAAGCAGAGATGACGCTTTTGAAATGCTTAATGACCAAAAGGTAAACATTGTCGTTGATCTTCCAAAGGATTTTTATGATGATGTAAACAATGGAAGAAACACACCTCTTGATGTTTATATTAGACCATATGCTGATAATGTCACAAAAGCCTTCGTATATATTCTAAAAAGCGGAGCCGGATATGTTCAGACAGCTGAAGCTAGTGCATATTCCTTTCTTGACGCTTATCGTAACGATAAGTACGAGATAAGAGCAGAGTATTTACCTGTAGGCGATCATATAGCTATGGTATACGCAAATCTGATAATGCATCGCAGCCGTTTGTTTAATACAACTGTTTTGTCTGAATACGGCGATGTTGAGGCATCGGTTTTTTATATATGTTCCCTTCTTTGTATAGTAATGCTTTATTGCGGCCTATCATTCGGTTTCATGTATAAGAGCGAACATATCTTAATCGAGAAAAAGATGCGTTCGTACGGAATGACTCCTTTGAAAACAGCTCTTGTCAGAGAACTTGTCATGTCAATACACATATCATTTTTTGGAATGATCACCTATATTTTACTTTGTTTTATCAGTGATCACTATGCATACGAAACCTTTGGATTCAATCTGATCACTTTGATCATGATTTTTGTTTCGTCGTATGCGATAGCTTCTTTTTACGAGATGTTTTACAGTATTGCCGGATCTGATTACAGAGTTTTTGGCGGATTATTCAGTGCAATGGTATTGCTTATACTATGTTCAGGCATGATAATACCTTTAAACAGGCTTCCCGTCTGGATTCGTACGATCAGTTTAATAAATCCAGTAAGATATATATTCTCATCAATTCTAAACAGTATCAGCGCAAACGCTATCATTTTGGCTTTGATATCATTGATCTTTGTGTCTGTAATTCAAAATATATTAGGTGGTCTATGCAGAAAGTACTGATCTGGTTTATAACAAATATTAAGTCAATGCTAAGAAACAGACTTTTTTATATAGTAAGCATCTTAATGATCACACTTTGTGCTGTATTTTGTAATATCTCAACAGCTAAGCCAGGTTTTGACAAGGTTGGTCTATACTTTGATTTAAATGCTTCAAATATGAATGACCTTGTTAGTGCATTAAGTTTAGATAGAGAAGTTGTGATATTTGATGATCTTAAAATCATGAAACAGTCTGTGAGTGATGCAGATATTGCTATAGGTTACGCCGTATATGCAGATGCTAGCGACTATATCGATAGAAATAAGGAAAAAGGGATAGTAGAAGTTTATGTTTCTCCGGGTTACCTTTATTCAGAAGTCGACAAGGAACGTTTTTATAATGCATGGCTTAGCTACTGCAGCAACTCTATTATTGAAAGTGAAGCAGATAAGGTATTTGCAGCTAGCGATGAATCCCTTGTTTCAGAACTGATAGATATTAAAGAATCCTATTTATCATCAGATTCGTTATTCGATATAAACATTATAGAAGAGGATTCTATAAGCACAGACTTAAACAAATCGAAAAAGGATCCGGTAAGAGCAGTTGTAGCTCTGACCGTATTTATGACAGTGTTCATTATGTATGGATATAATTATTCAGGTAATGGTCTTTGCATCGATAAAAGTTTGAGTTTTCAATCAAGGATAGCATACAGATTTGTATCAACATTGTCTCATGGTCTGCTGATCGGTTTAGTAGGTCTTATATGTACATTTGTCTTTTCGGGTGACGCTTCTCTTAAAGATATCGTAAGGCTTTTGATTTTTGTAATAATATGCGATATTTTTACATGTATTGTCGGAGCAATGATCAAAAAAGAAGACACATTCACAGCTTTATGTCCTGTACTCTTGACTGTTCAGATGATAATATGTCCGATAATAATAGATCTTGATATGTATATGCCGATAATACCTCTATTAAGATATCTGTTTCCGGTCACATACTATCTGTAGCGTAGTATTGCAGATACAGTACCTGTTTTGGTATAATTAAGTTTGGTTTAAGCATAATAGTTTTGGAGGAAATCATAATGGGAATGACTATGACACAAAAGATCCTGGCTGCACATGCCGGTTTGAAGGAGGTAGTAGCCGGACAGCTTATTGAAGCTGATCTTGATCTGGTGTTGGGTAATGATATAACAAGTCCCGTTGCCATACACGAGATAGAAAAGATGAATATTGACGGTGTATTCAACAAGAATAAGATAGCTCTTGTTCCGGATCACTTTGGCCCAAATAAAGATATAAAAAGCGCTGAACACTGCAAATGTGTCAGAGAGTTTGCAAAAAAGAATGAGATCACCAATTACTTTGAAGTCGGACAGATGGGTATCGAGCATGCTTTATTGCCTGAAAAAGGTCTCACTGTGGCAGGTGATGTTATTATAGGTGCCGATTCACATACATGTACATACGGAGCAGTAGGTGCATTTTCAACCGGTGTCGGCAGCACTGATATGGCTGCCGGAATGGCAACAGGCAAGGCGTGGTTCAAAGTTCCCGGAGCGATCAAATTCGTACTGAAGAACAAACCTGCCAAATGGGTTAGCGGCAAGGATATCATACTTCATATAATCGGTATGATCGGAGTTGACGGCGCACTGTATAAATCAATGGAATTTACAGGTGACGGCATTTCATACCTATCCATGGACGACAGATTCACAATTGCAAATATGGCCATTGAAGCAGGTGGAAAAAACGGTATTTTCCCTGTAGATCAGTTATGTCTTGATTACATTAAAGAGCATTCAGACAGAGAGCCTGTTGTTTATGAAGCGGATCCTGATGCTATTTACGATGAAACGATAGAAATCGATCTGAGCACTCTAAAACCAACTGTTTCTTATCCTCATCTGCCAGAAAACACTAAGACAATAGATGAGGCTATAAAGGATGACATCGTTATCGATCAGGTTGTGATCGGTTCATGTACGAACGGACGAATGGATGACCTCAGAGTCGCTGCATCCATACTCAAAGGAAAGAAAGTAGCAAACGGAATACGACTCATCGTTATTCCAGGTACTCAGAAAATATATCTTGATGCGATAAAAGAAGGACTCGTTCAGACTTTTGTAGAATGCGGTGGTGTTGTCAGTACCCCGACTTGCGGTCCATGTCTTGGCGGATACATGGGTATCCTTGCAGAGAACGAAAGATGTGTTTCAACAACAAACCGTAATTTCGTAGGACGTATGGGACATATTTCAAGCGAGATATATCTGGCAAGCCCGGCTGTAGCAGCTGCCAGCGCAATAGCTGGAAAACTCACGGGACCTGACAACATTTAGGAGGAACATCATGAAAAACGCAAAAGGTACAGTAATAAAATACGGAGACAATGTAGATACAGACGTTATAATACCCGCCAGATATCTTAACAGTTCAGATCCCAAGGAGCTTGCATTGCATTGCATGGAAGATATTGACAAGGATTTTGTAAACAGAGTTAAACCAGGCGATATCATTGTAGCTAATAAAAATTTCGGCTGCGGGTCTTCAAGAGAACATGCCCCAATAGCTATCAAAGCCTGTGGTGTAAGCTGTGTTATCGCTGAGACATTTGCAAGGATCTTTTACAGAAATGCTATTAATATCGGCCTTCCTATCATCGAATGTCCTGAGGCAGCTAAAGCTATAGATGAAAATGATGAAGTGGAAGTTGATTTTGACAGCGGAATTATTACAGATATAACAAAGAATAAACAGTTTAAGGGACAGCCTTTCCCTGAATTCATGCAAAAGATCATTGATTGTGAAGGATTGGTCAATTATATAAATTCAGGAAAGAATTAAAACTTTGAAAAGGGGAAGCTTATGAGTTACAGGATTCTTATAGCTGAAGATGACAATGATATAGTTGAGATCTTAAGACTCTATCTGGAAAATGAAGGATTTGAACTCGTTATCAGTCGTGACGGCGAGGAAGCTCTCAATAACTTTGAATCTACCAGCGTTGATATGGCACTTATCGATATAATGATGCCCAAGCTCAACGGTTATGAACTCATTAAAAAGATGCGAGATGTTTCCAATATCCCTATTATTGTTATGTCTGCAAAAAACATGGACAGCGATAAGATTCTCGGTCTTACTCTTGGAGCAGATGATTATCTCACAAAGCCGTTCAATCCTTTAGAAGTTGTAGCTCGTATAAAATCACAATTAAGAAGGTTCTATGATCTTAACACGAATGTACAGGAAGAATCTAACAACGTGATCACAGTAGGCGAGCTTGTCATGGATCCTTCAAATCTTTCTGTGAATAAAAACGGACAGGAGATCAATCTTACACCTACAGAGTTCAAGATTCTTGCACTCATGATGAAAACACCCGGCAAGATATATACAAAGATGCAGATCTTTGAAAACATAAACGGTGATTATTATGAATCCGATGATAACACCCTTATGGTGCATATATCCAAGATCAGAGACAAGATAGAAGATGATCCCAAATCTCCCAAATATCTCAAGACTGTAAGAGGTCTGGGATACAAGATTGAAAAGCACTGATAACTATGCCTAACTCAGAAAAAAAACTTAGTTCTAAAAAGGAACAGGGAAAACTAAAACTATACAGCACCATTTCCTCAAACCTCATAACCTATATAATTGTTATGACGGTTCTGGCTATGGTGTTTGCTTTTGTAACATATGGATTCACGATGTACCAGATCACGGAAAGCAAATTCACGTCGGATGAAGCCATATTTGTTTTCCTATGCTTTTTCCTTGGACTATACCTACTGTTAATGGTACTTTTCTGTTTGATTATCGGTAATCAGCTGTCAAAGCCCCTAAAGCTTCTCAGAAACGCCATAGATAATTTTGATATAAACAATATGAAGCATATCGAGTATCAGGGGCCAAAGGAGTTCATGGATATGGTAGACAGTTTTAACGATCTGTCTACAAAGCTTAAGGATATCGAACAGGAAAACAAGCGTCTTGCTGATGAGAAGAACAAGATGTTGGCTGATATCAGCCATGATCTGAAGACACCCATAACTGTCATCTCAGGTTATGCCAGAGCTCTTCATGACGGCCTCATCAAAGAAGACGAGGTAAACGATTATTTAAATATCATTGATCAGAAAAGCACCATGGTTGCCAGTCTTATCAATCAGTTCTATGAATATAGCAAACTTGAACATCCAGAGTATAACTTTGAGCTGACAAAGTTAAATATTGCGGAATTCTTGCGTGAATTCCTGGTTGATAAAATCGATGAGCTGACTGTGAACGGATATGAGCTTGAAGTAAACTTCCCTGACAATGAAGTCGGATACATTATGGGTAATGAGATGCAATTAAGAAGGGTATTTGAAAACTTAATTGCTAACACTGTAGCTCATACACCCAAAGGAACACTTCTTTCATTTGATATGGGTTGTACCAGTGAGAAAGTTCTTATACGTTATGAAGATAACGGTGGCGGTATATCCGATGAAGTAGCTGACAGAATATTTGATCCCTTCGTTGTAAGTGATCCTTCCAGAAACAAATCCGGATCCGGACTCGGCCTTTCGATTGCCCGTAAGATCATCGAATATCACGGCGGTACCATAGTTTTGGAAAGATATGCCGGAAAGACTCAGACCAGTTATCTGATAACTCTTCCTTTGTATGAAGAAGAGGAATCAAAAGAGGAAGATTAAACATGTACGCATTCTTTAAAGGAACTATTGCAGATACAGAAGAAGATGCTCTAATCGTTGAAGTAAATTCAATAGGCTATCGTATATACGTACCCAAAGATATGATCTTATCAAGCAAGATAGGGTCGAGTATTACCGTATATACATATACCTGTGTACGTGAAGATGCATTTATACTTTATGGATTCAGTTCCAAAGAAGACCTTTCGCTTTTTAAACTGTTGATAACCGTCAGCGGTGTTGGTCCCAAGATGGGGCTAGCAATACTAAGTTCAATGGATTCAAACAGTATACGAACTGCGATCATCATGCAGGATGCAAAGCTATTAAGCTCTGCTCCCGGTGTCGGAGCAAAGACAGCCGGCAGGATAATCCTTGAACTAAAAGACAAGGTAAATCCTTTGGATATAATATCCGCTTCTAAAGATGATGTCACTAATGAAGCAGTAATAAATCTCAGACAGGAAGCTTATGAGGCGCTTATCAGCCTAGGTGTATCTAATCTTAAGGCTACTCAGGCACTTAATGAGATTGAAATAACAGAAGATTCTAAAATTGAAGATATAATAAAACAGTTACTCACCAAGATATAAGAACATATTATGAATCAGAGAATTATACAGACTTCAGTTATTGAAGAGGATATTAAAAGCGATAACATACTAAGACCTCAGCTGCTTAAAGATTATGTAGGTCAAAAGGATATAAAATCCAACATCGAAATATGTATCAAAGCAGCAAAGGACAGGAGCGAAGCACTTGACCATGTGCTCTTTTACGGTCCACCCGGTCTTGGCAAGACAACCCTTGCCTGTATAATCGCAAATGAATTGGGTACAGATATAAAAGTAACCAGTGGTCCCGCTATAGAAAAGCCCGGAGATATGGCAGCAATACTTAGCGGACTCAAGAAGGGCGACGTTCTTTTCATTGACGAGATTCACAGACTGGCCAGACAGGTAGAAGAGGTCCTTTATACCGCAATGGAGGATTTTGCAATAGACATAATGATTGGCAAAGGACAAACAGCGAAGTCCGTTCGTATCGATCTTGAGCCTTTTACTCTGGTAGGTGCAACAACTAAAGCAGGTAGCCTTTCTGCACCGCTTAGGGACAGATTTGGTCTTGTTCACAGACTAGAATTCTATACCGATAACGAGCTTTCTGAAATAATCAATAATTCAGCCCAAAAGCTCGGCGTTACTATCGAACAGTCCGGTGCTGAAGAAATGGCCAAAAGAAGTCGAGGAACGCCAAGAATAGCAAACAGATTCTTAAAGCGTGTTCGTGACTATGCACAGGTTAAGTATGATAATGTAATTACCGGAGATATAGCCAAGGAAGTATTGGATCTTATGGATGTGGATGAAAAAGGTCTTGATAAGACCGACAGACTGATCCTTAAGACCATGATAGAAAACTACGGCGGAAAACCTGTAGGAATATCTGCCATTGCCGCATCAATAGGTGAAGATGCGGATACAATAGAAGATGTTTATGAACCGTTTTTAGTACTTAAAGGTTTCATCAACAGAACACCTCGCGGACGAGTTGTGTCCGAAAGCGCTTATAAGCATCTCGGGCTTACTCCCTAAACATTTCTTACTATTGCATTTCCTTGCTTATTTTTTTATAATAAATCTAAATTTGGGTATTAACAGGGGTATATATTATGGCAGTAAAAACAGATGCAGAAGTAATTATTGGCGGAAAGGTTTATACACTTTGCGGTTACGAAAGCGAAGAGTATCTTCAGAAGGTTGCATCATATATCAATAACAAGCTCAATGAGTACAATGCAATGGAAGGATTCAGAAGAGCTCCAATGGATATGCAGAATGTTTTGATGCAGATAAATCTTGCTGATGACTATTTTAAGGCAAAGAATCAGATAGCTACTATGCAAGAGGAACTTGAAGCAAAAGATAAGGAAGTGTATGACTTAAAGCATGAGTTGGTAACGACTCAGATGAAGATGGAAAATCTGGACAAATCTCTTAAGAGTGCGAAAGAAGATATTTCAGTCAAAGACAAGAAGATTGTTCAGCTTGAAACTCAGTTAAAGCATAGATGATCCTGAACGGAATCTCATAGGGATTCCGTTTTTTATTAAACGGTACTTTTATGAAACGACCAGAACTCTTGGCTCCAGCAGGCAGATTTGAATGCTTTACGGCTGCTGTCAACGCAGGTGCGGATGCTATATATCTGGCAGGAAAGGAATTTGGTGCCAGAGCATCAGCAGAAAACTTTACAACTGAAGAACTTATAAAGGCTCTTGATATTGCTCATCTTCACTCTAAGAAGATATATCTGACTCTTAATACACTTATCAAGCAGCGTGAGTGGGACAGGCTTGAGTCATTTCTGCGTCCGCTCTACGATAACGGACTTGACGGCGTTATTATTCAGGATGTGGGCCTTATTAAATTTCTTAAGGATAATTTCAAGGGTTTAAGTTTGCACGCCAGTACCCAGATGACAATAACCGGCAGTTACGGTGCATCTCTTTTGAAAGAACAAGGTATTGAGAGGGTAGTTCCTGCACGTGAATTATCACTTGAGGAAATAAAGCAGATAAAAAATGATATTGACATTGAAATTGAGGCATTTATACATGGTGCTATGTGTTATTGCTATTCAGGCCAATGCCTTTTCAGTTCTTTCTTAGGCGGAAGAAGCGGAAACAGAGGCAGATGCGCTCAGCCATGCAGACTGAATTATACTGTTTCCTGCAACAATAAATATATAAAGAAAGATGATGTACGGTATCCTTTAAGTCTTAAAGACATGTGTACTCTTACATGTATAGATAAGCTGATCGATGCAGGTATTGATTCATTCAAGATAGAAGGCAGGTTAAAAAGCCCGCAATACGTCTCGGGTGTTACAAGTATTTATCGCAAATATATTGACATGTATCTCGAAAATGAGATCCTTGAAATAGATCAAAAAGATCTGGATACATTATCAGGCCTCTATATAAGATCGGAACTGAGTGAAGGATATTATTTCAGGCATAACAGCCAGGATATGATAACAAAGCTAAACCCTTCCTATAACGAATCTGATGAAAGAATAAATAAGGCAATAACTGATAAATTTGTAAAACCGGTCGAAAAAAAGAAGATAATGGGTGTAGTAACACTTGTCCCAGGTGAGAATGCCTCTATAATCCTAAAATGCGGTAATACGGTTATTACAGCTGAAGGAGATATGGTACAGCCTGCTCAAAACCGTCCGCTTAACGAGGAAGAAGTGCTTCGTCAGTTAAGCAAAACCGGTGAGAGTTATTTCGAATTTGACAGACTTGAAGCACAGATGGATGGGAACTGCTTTATGCCAATAAAGGCACTTAATGAACTCAGAAGACAGGCATTTGATAAACTAAAGGAGGCATTGATCCATGGAAGTTGAATACAGTGCATCCATCTTAAGACCTGATCAGCTGCAAGTACTGAAAAATTTTAAGCTTAAAAGAATTTTTATTCCGTATGATCTGTTCTATATTGGACAACTTGATATCAAAGATATAGACTCATTGCATCATGATTCTAAAACCGAAGTTTATATATCTATGCCGCGCATTATAAGAAAACGCGATGATAAATATCTTGACAGTTTTAGAGAATTTCTTAAGCTTGGCAAAGCAGACGGTGTATTGATAAAAAATCTCGACAGCTTAGGTTATATCTGCTCACTAAAAGATGACCTTGAAGATCAGTACATTAGCATAAACGGTTCAATTGATGGCTTTACGCCTATATATGTAATATGTGATCACAGCCTATATAACTGGAACATTTCTTCACTTGAGTTTTATAAAGATTATACATATGAACAGACTGCACCTTTTGAACTTAGTATCCATGAAATAAAGGAACTCAATGACAGAGATCTGATATGTGTCATATATGGCAGAGCACCGCTTATGGTCAGCGCGAATTGTATTAGAAAGACTACAGGTAACTGCAGCCAAAACAAGAGTGGTTTCGAATTTGACTTAAAACTGATTGACAGGAAAAACAAAGACTCGTTAGTGTATAATAATTGCATACACTGTTACAATGAAATATATAATAGTGTACCAACATCCCTGCATAAATATATGTGGGATCTTTTAAAAGCCGGTTTTCATGATTTCAGACTCGATTTTAGTGATGAAGACTGCGAGACAATCTCAAAGATTTTGTCTTATTATATTACGGAACAAAGAAGCGGCTCATTTCCGTTAGATGAATATACAGCTGCTCATATTTCCAAGGGAGCTTTATAGGGGATGCTTTTTTATATTGCAGAATTATCAAAATACATAATGGCTTTGCTGATACTCGTATATGCCATGGAGTGTATCGCGTATATCTTCAGGATGAAAAATCCCTACGACTGTAACGGTATATATATCAGACAAAGAATCAATATATTCTTTATCAATGCTTTGGCATTTACAACAATGTGCCTAAGAAGCGGCAAGTATCAGTTTCTGCTGTATGATGTGATAGTAATACTTGTTTTGTTCTTCTTTATGGCTATGATCATACTGCTTTATTCAAGGACAGATCAGGTATTAGTCAATAATATGATATTGCTTTTAGATATCGGCTTTATCATACTGGCAAGATTAAATACCAACAGAGCCATAAAGCAGTTT
>JAGCXJ010000222.1 GCA_017961385.1 Lachnospiraceae bacterium | reverse complement strand
TACAATATACACTATTTTATTACCATGATATTTACAATTTTCCTTAAAAATCTGTTATTGGAGATCAGTAACTGTCCATGTTAATATATCCTTAAAATACAAAGTTAACCGGAGATCAATAAATGACTGACGAAAGACAGATAGATCATACGAAACGAACAAGGATCATTCAGATCACTTCAGCGGTTTTGGCGTTAATACTGTTTATTGCGGCACTCATACTGCTTTTTGTGATGCCAGGAAAAAACAATGATATTACAGGCGAACAGATCGAGACTATAGGAGATCATATATATTATCCTGAGAAGATGTTCTTATCCGAAGGATATAGCAGACAACAGGAAGAAATGATAAAAAGCTATCTGGAAACACTCGATAAAACGCTCGATGAGGATGTGTATATCACGCTCTGTATGTATTATCCCGGTCATGAACGTATCGATGTTTCGGCGACCGCATATGTCAACGGTGTTATATTGAGTTATTTTCCATATACTGCCACCACTGAAAATGATAAAGGCCTTATTCAGAAATTCTCCAGAATGACAAGACCTGAACTTGATACTTCCAATCTGCTGGATCCAAAAAAACTGATCCCGAGTGTTAAGGCTTTTGCTTTACCAAATACGGATAAGATGTATATGGATCGTGAAGATACCATTTACGGAACATATCTGCTTAAATACGATATGGAAAAAGAGAAACTCTATTATGAGTATACGTTGAACAGATACAGCTTCGTTAATGTTGATGCAAAAACAGGCGAGATCATCGGATGGTATTTCTATGATGGAGTCGTTTATTAGCGTGCAACAGTCGCAGTGAGACAGGTGCAAGGAAAACATCTCGCTTTCTGACAGTGATCATGAAAAAGGTATCGGTAAAAATATGAACAGGCAAGACGCGTACAGACTTCTGAATATAGATAAGGATGACACTTTCAAAGATGTGAGGCGTAAATATCATGCTCTCATGCATATGCATCATCCTGACAGCATTTCAGGCAGTGATGGCGAGATGGCTTCTAAGCTAAACGCAGCGTTTGAACTGATCAAAAGAGACGGTATGCTCGATAAGAACTGTTCGTATATAGATCTTGGCTTTAAGGAAAATTTAAAAGCCTTCTGCAAAAGAAAAATGTACATGGATGATTCATTATTCGGTGATGACATCATCGTGGATACGGGCGCTTATGGGAGCTATTACTGGGAACCTGATCTGGAATCATTTGATGTTTTCATAAAGAGCATAAGCGAGGCTGCTTCAGATATTCTTAAAGATCAGAAAGATGTATCAGTCTCTAAAAAAGCAAAGATCTTTCATTTGATGATCCAGGAATTCATCGACCCGTATGAGTGTATCGCTCTGCTCTATCCAAATGGGAAATACAATGATACTAAAGGTTTTAAATGTCAGATCAACTGTCACATAAAGCCGGAATACGGCATTGAAGAGACGGCATTTGCAAATGAACTGACAATAACGCCTGCAGATAGCAGGCTGTATGTTTACTTAAAAACAGCAAGGATCGGACAGATAGATTTTGATGAGAACTGTCTGTATTACGTTATCACACCATTATTCATTCAGGATGCTGTAAATTACATTCTTAATACCAATGGCAGGAAGTCTATGGGCAGATCTTCATATTACTACCCGGCAGTCCTGTCTCTTTCAATAGACAGCTCAAAAAAGAGGGATATGACAAGCAGGATCAACCTTGAGATCGCATCATTGCTGAACTGATCATCTATTCGCTATCCCTGTGACAGTTTTCTGTGTTCTCTGTTATATACCATAAAACCTGTCAGGAATATTCCGACAGGCTTTATATAAGTTATATTTCATGTTCTTTTATTTCTTTGACTCTACAAACCATTTATAATTCTCTTCATAGTAGAGTTTCATATCTTTTCCCCGTATCCTGCATTTATAGCAGATGCCGCAGCCTCCGGCTCTTTTGTTGGCTTCTCTTCCGACACTGTAGATCTTATCTATGTCATAGCGTGTTCCGTCTTCCCAGATGAGATACTTCGGATTGACTTCTCCGTCTTTGGTAAACATTACAGATACCGGTACGTATACTTTATATCCTATTCTTTTAGCCATGATATTTTCCTTTAGAAAGGAGACCCCCAGGCTGGTCTTATCTCTTCTCCTACCGGGGGATTGCTTTTTAGTGACTTTTATATTCCTACTGCCCAGGAGAACGACCATTCCTTTCAGAATACAAGTCATGAATGTTTTGAACAAGGATGAGCACCTCAACCCTTGTGATATAATCCTACAACGTCATAAGTCCGATTTATATCCCTTTAGATTTATGTAAACCATTCTTTTTTCAAAGTCTACTTCAAAGTCTACTCAAAGTCCCTTTTCCTGTCTGACCTGTTCAGAATGAATTCATACAAAAAAGGCAAAGTCTGTAATAAGACTCTGCCTTTTCCATCCACTTACGGGGTGGGGAGGAGGATTATGTTTAAATCTTAAAGAACTCAAGATCCTCATCAAGCTTTTCGGCTACGGATTTAAGTTCCTGTGCACTGTTTGCCAGAACGTGGATGTTTGCACTCATCTCCTGCATAGATGCGGATGTCTCCTGTGTGGAAGCTGCATTTTCTTCAGAGATGCCTGAGAGTGATGTTACGGATTCGAGTATGACAACCTTGGAAGCGTCACACTCCTGTGTGAGTGCTGATATGTTATTTACACCCTCTATCGTTCCGTTGATGCAGTTTATCAGTGTATTTATCTTTTCAACTGTCTCGTTTAATACAGCTGTGACATTCTTGCCCGTGTTGTTGGCTTCTTCCGCCTTTTGGCGTGCTTTTCCTGCCTGATCGAGCAGTTGTTTCATTTCCTGTCTGATCTCATCGGCAGTATTGGATGATTCTTTTGCAAGATTTCCTATCTCTTCGGC
>JAGCXJ010000221.1 GCA_017961385.1 Lachnospiraceae bacterium | reverse complement strand
CTTATGCAATAGATAGACGGAATTGTACCAGTCTTAACACACGATACGGCCATCTTCCATCTTTTCAACCGAATCTTCAAGTTTTCCAAGATATGCACTGTCACCTCTGTCAGCAAAGGTCCGCCTCATGAACTCATACATCAATTCATCCCGTTTGGGTCCGTCGGTAACAGCCTGCGCCATATTTATAAGTGCATGATAATTTTCCGGATGTTCCCGGACTGCCTGTAACGATATATGCGTTCCGCCAGAAAAGCCCATAATGAATATCCTGTCCTTACCAAACCTTTTTTTGAGATATTCCGTAACGGTCTCTGTATCTTTAAGGATATTCTCAAGCGTGATCCTGCCTGTATCAAAGCTTTTATCATAAGCGATGCCCATATCCCTGTAATCCCAGTAAACAACGGTGAATTCATCTTCAAGCTTCATATCCTTATATTTGTCGGTAAAGACATAATCATCGGTACCCGGACCGCTGGACACAAATAAAAGAACAGGATTATCCGTGTTCTGACTGTTAATAAAAAATCCGTTTGGACTGCCGTTTATATCCATCACGAATTTTTCCGACAGGCTTTTTTCTCCGTCATAGGTTCGTATACTTCCGGAACTCATAATGCACCAGCACAAAAAAAGAAGCAGAAATGCTGATATCAGACAGATTGCGCTCATCACTACTTTCCTTCCTGTTCCTTTCATTTACAGTCTCCAATCTTGACAGTGTAAAGTTATTATAACATTAATCTTTACATTGTCAAGATTCTGGCATGACTTCACTCTAAAATGAATTATTCAATATCTCAGAAAATGCTCTGGCATAGCATTCTTCCGGCACCATAGGCCAGTTACATTCACCATGCATCTCATGACAGATATCCATTGCTCGATTAAGCATGCTGCCATGCGTATACTCACCGCATTTTCCTGTGACCATAAGTTCAGTAAAACGGGTCCAATAAGGTGCTGTTTCAAATAATCCAGCACTTTGTAATTCAAGCACCAGCTGTTCTGTATCTGCTTTAAGTGATATGAACTCCGGTTGCCATTCTCCGTTACAGCCATGAAGAATCATGAATTTATAGCTGTATGGTATGTCGATTGATGCACCTACAGATCCCGGATTCCAGACATGAGTTGCACCACACATTGTTTCCATCTTTCTATGAGTGTGACCGCATATTATATAATCTGCGTTTGTCTCTGAAACCACATCATTCAGACTCTGCGTGTTTATTGCAAGTTTCTCATTTATCTTTCTTGGTGATCCATGACAGATCACAATATCGGGAAAGCCTTCATTCTTCACAGTCAGCGCGATGGGAAGGCTTTTAAAGAATTCCATGTCTTTATCCGTAAGATGCTTGCGTGCATAGCGAAGTATACCAATTGTACTCGGATAATCATCCCATTGCGGATAGTCATTGCCAAGTTCGTCAAGTTGATAATCTTCTTTGTTTCCTCTCAAAAAATAACACTGTTTATTATCTCTCAGGTCGTACAACATCTTCATCGTCTGCTCTATACCCGGAAACTCACCAGTGTAATCACCGAGGAAACAATATGAATCAATATCTCTATCTTTTAGATATTTTAAGCATGTTTCAAGAGCAACATGATTTCCATGGATATCTGATAGTACTGCTATTTCCATGATTTTCTCCCCCTATTGCGATTTTTGCATTACTTAATCGGCATTTATCCCATTCTTTCCTCAGCACGGCATACTGATAGGTGTTTTCATAATGCGGCGTTCCATCAGGATTTTTTACAAAACTGATAAACTCCCTGAAAAGTCCCTCCTGCCTCATTCCAAGTTTCTCACAAAGATGCTGACTGGCTATATTGTCATCTTCAGTATAGGCATAGATACGCCTGGCTCCCTTATCCATAAAAAGATAATCAAAGAATGCTTTCGCTGCCTCATACGCATACCCTTTTTTGTGATAATCCTTATTTAACATCCAGCAAGGACTGAAAGTATCCATTTGCGAATCAGCGCCATGTTCATCTGCCGGCTCCGGATATGCGTTTATCTCTCCGATCACTTTTCCGCAGTCTTTAAGCACTATGGCAAAATAATACTCCATTTCCGAAGATCTCTTTAATACTTCTTTTCTTGCTTCAGTAATGGAATTAAGCTTCATGTCAATAAAACAGTTCACAGCCGGTTCTGTGAAGCCTCACACGACTGAAGTCGCGTGCTTCCTATAGGTGTCTGACGACACCTGCTCGCTTTAGACGAGCGGACTACATTTCTACTATACAGCAAAAACTCAGCTACTTACATCTATCCAGATATAAGTGCCGCATTTATGCTAATTAAAGTAGAGAATGTGCAGGTGCTTCTCTTAGCTACCTGAGGGACTTTTGCCTCAAGTGCCAACCTATCCTTTACAGGTAAGGATTTTAGTATTTCTCTTATAAAATATCTTGCTCCGATATTGTAGGATGCATTAAGGTCACAGTTATAGATCTTGCCGTTTGCAAACCTGCATACGGAATAAGACTCAAGATCTGCTTCCCGGCCTCGTGATACTCTTCCTGAGCCATCATAAGCTAGTCTCGATGTGCCCCACGCATTGATACGGCTTATGCGTATTCCCAGACGGTGAGCCTTATCCGATACCATAGACTGGACATAACGAGCTCTCCATAATTGAAGCTTCTGTTTTTTTGAGCCTCGTTTTCTGCCATTAAGATCGAGATGTTCGAATATTATGGCATCGGTATTATATGACACAGCGATATCCATGATAAACCGGGCAGTCTTTACAGCTATGTTATCATTAATGCCTTGGGTCTTAGCCCACAGTTTCGGGGTTTTGCGGCTGCCATGCTGCTGTGCCTTCTTTATGCGGTTTACTGAATGCGTCAGAGAGTCGTATTCTTTGGCTAGTTTATAGAAATGTCTCCCCAAGACCGTGCCATCTGCTTTCATCACACAAACCGCGGCTGACGAATTTACGCCAAGATCTACAGCAACTATGCATTGATCATGGATATTGGTATCATTAAGTTTTATCTCTTCCTCAAAAGGAAATTCTAAGAACCATTCTTTTCCTCTCTTTCTGAGTGTGGGCGATTTCATATCACGACAAGAACAATGGTTTTCTATATAGTCTATATCCGATTTTCTGAGATCTATATATATCCAGTCCCACGTATTGCGTATATATACTTTTATCTTGCCCTTATATGTACCTGTGAGTTGATACATGTTTCCCTTATAAAGAGATGGATATATGAACCCTGCTTTTGGATACGATGGGATCTGCCCTCTTTCTGATGGATCGGCTGCCTCCCAGTTGGAAAGACTGCTCTTATATGACGACACTTTGCCGATAGCTTCAGCCGTCGCAGCCCGCCTTACATAAGATGGCATCTTATAATAATACGTATCGAAATCATACTTTGGTTCGGGGTTATCTTTTGTTTTGTGGATCAGTTTTTCGCAGAAGTTGTATTTTTCTTTTGTTCCAAGATCTTTGATGCCGTCCCATTCATCAAGACATACTTTGATTATATAATCGACAGCAGCTCTGTAGATGCGGACTGTATCTTTGAAAATATTGTTGTAATGCTTTATTTTAACCTTATAGCTTGTAGTGATCTTCATAAGAAGATTATATCATGTAGAACGTATGTTTGCAAACATATATTCGATATTTATCATATGGATTTCGATATCTGGGCAGCTAACTCATGACTGAAGTCACGAGAGTGCGCCGCCTAATTATTCAAGTATTCAAATAAATCCTCTTCATCACCCTCCTTAAAGGGACGAAGGATCAGTCTCTCTGTCTCAATTATCATTTTTACTGTCCTTGCTAAATACCAATTCAGAAATTTTCTATCATCCCTATTTCAAATGCCACATTTCTCCAT
>JAGCXJ010000220.1 GCA_017961385.1 Lachnospiraceae bacterium | reverse complement strand
CCGTTTTGACAGGATGCAGAATCACAGCGGAGAACATATCATATCGGGTCTTGTCCATAACATGTTCGGATACAACAACGTTGGTTTTCATCTGAGCGATGATGAGCCTGTCACCCTGGCTTTTGACGGTATACTGACTCAGGATCAGATAGATGAGATCGAAAGAGACGCCAATCGGATCATATATATGAATCTTGCGATAAGTGACAGTTATCCTTCACAAGAAGAATTGGTTAACATAACATTTAGAAGCCAGATAGATATAAAAGCACAGGTAAGACTGATAACCATAGGAGATGAGAAAAACCTTGTTGATATCTGTGCATGCTGTGCACCTCATGTTAAGCACACGGGTCAGATAGGGATCATAAAGATCATATCATCCATGAAGTTTAAAGGCGGTACTCAGCTAAGCATACTCTGCGGAAGAAGAGCACTTGAGTATATAACAAAAAACATTGATAACCTTAATAGGATCGCCAAAGGGTTCAGTACTCACCCTGATAATGTAGCGGCTATCGTATCAAATCTTAAAGAAGAGAACATGGCATTAAACGCAAGGGTATCTGAGCTTACCGAGAGCATGATCATCGATAAGATAAATAAAAATGAATACGACAGACTGATCTTTGCCGATATGGATCTGTCTGCAGCAAATATGAAGAATATCTACAATGCTCTGACAGATTCCAGAGAAGGATATGTCGCTGTGCTTACCGGAAGCGATGATAAAGGCTATCGTTTCTATGCGGGAGGAAAAGATCTGGATGCAAAAAAGCTCTCTGAAATGATGCGTCAGAATCTTAATTCAAAGGGCGGCGGTTCGTCAGAGATGATCCAGGGAAGGATAGAATGTGAAAGAGAAAAAATCATCAATTTCTGGGAGACTATGTCTTGAGTGAAAACAGATGATTGTGATATACTAAATTTTGGATTTGTTCACGGGAACAAAGGTTTACATAAGTCTAAAGGAAGCGAGATATGAACCAGCATTCACGCTTTAATCTGCCGCTGTGTCTTGTGGTCGAAGAAGACATATTTACGCGGACGGATGAAGCAGTAAAAAGATACCTTCCCGAGATCGAGGGAAAGAAATCACTGATCATAACAGAGAAGTTTCTGCATGATCTTTACGGCGATATAGTGACAGAGATCCAGGCCGACTATAATAACGCTGAGGTATTCGAGGTAGTTCATGCAGACTTTGATGAAGCAGTCAGCATAGCAAAGAAGATATGCATCGATGATATAAAGGTCGTGATAGGATTCGGCGGCGGCAGAGTTCTTGATGTGGCAAAGTACGCATCTTATGTCAGCAAGGCCGTATATATATGCCTTCCAACAAATCTGAGCAACGATTCACTGGCATCGCCGTTTGCGGTACTGGGAACGGAAGGCGGAAAAAGAAAGACGCTCGAATGCAAGATACCTACCGCGATACTCGTTGATACAACGATGATACAGAAGGCGCCTCAGATCCAGACTCTTGGCGGTATCGGTGATACTATTGGAAAATATACAGCAGTCTATGACTGGGCACTGGCTGCCCAGGCTTCGGGAAAGCCCGTTGATGACTTTGCTCATTCGATCGCATGGATGTGTTATGATTCCATAGCACACTTTGACGAGAAGAATGTGACAAGCATAAGCTTTCTGCGAACACTTGCAAGGGCGCTCGTTATGGGAGGACTTGCAATGGAGATAGCAGGTTCATCGAGACCCTGCAGCGGAAGCGAGCATCTGTTCTGTCATGCGATCGAGGAATACTATCCTGAAATAAAGATAAGTCACGGACTTGCAGTCGCGCTCGGAACAGTAGGAGCCGCAAATTTCCAGGGAAGAGATGATCTAAAGATGCTAGAGGTGTGCAGAGCATACGGACTTGATCTTAATCCTGCAAGCTACGGAATAGACAGGGAACTCTTTGCAAATATCTGGATGAGGGCCGCGTCAACAAGACCGGACAGGGTAACGATCTTAAACAACACCGAGCTTAACAGAGAATGGCTCGATGAGATATATGAAAGAATGGCAAATAATTAAATATATTAAAGGTGGAGGAATAGCAAATGACACGTGAAGAGATCATTAGGTGTGTGAGGGATTACGTAAGAGATGACATGGCTCAGTATGCGATACTTATCGACAGCCCCTGGGGTTCAGGTAAGACATATCTGTACGAGCATCATCTGGTTGATGCTGTAGCTACAGCGGTAGTCGACGGACCGCCGAAGGAGAATGTATATATCTCTCTGTACGGTATCGCGACGATCGACGCGCTGGCAAAACAGCTGATGACAAATTTCATGCTTCATCTGAAGTGGAAAAAGAGCAACGGCACAAAGGAAGCCTTGAATGCCGCAAACGGAATGTTAGCGATAGCCAGCAAGGCTGTTTCAGTATCCATAAACGATATGGTAAACATGGATATGAGCAAGGTCAGCACTATGAAGGAGCTTTCAAAGGTAAAGAACTTCGTCATATGCTTCGATGACCTTGAAAGATGTACCATACCTGTTGACGAGGTACTGGGCTTTATCGATAACCTTATAGAGCACTGCGGATGCAAGATAATCATCCTTGCCGATGAGGAGAATATTGGAAAGATATATACAAACAGCAATCTTGAGCTTAAGTATCTGTCTCTTCTTATCGGAGGCAAGTCGCTTCTTGGCGAGAGTGACGGGGCTGATGCAAAGTCTGCAAAGAAGAAGGATATCTCTTCAATAAGTGTCGATGATCTTAAGAAGCTGAATGAGAATGTATATTCAGTTAACTATGTATACAAGGACATAAGAGAAAAGGTCGTAGGAAAGACTCTTCCCTACTATCCGAGTCTTAAGGAGACGATCCTTGAAGTAATAAACGGCGATCCTTCTGTCGGTACAGCTGCATATGTAAAGGATGAGACATACAGGAAGTTCCTTCTTGATCATATCGACAGGATCGAGAACAGCTTCATGCAGACAGACAACAGAAACCTCCGTATCTTCCTTCGCTGGATCGACAAGTACAACGAGATCTACAAGAAGACAAAAGAGTATTACGGAAACGCAAAGCTGTATGAAAACGTTGTTGATTCCTTCCTTCAGTACAGCATCTGGCTTTCAGGCGCGATCGGAAAGAACAAGAAGCTTGCTCCCTGGAATTCAGGACTCAATGTTGACTATATCGTTTTTGAAGGCAAGGAAAACGAGCATATAATGCGTCACAGATTCATCGATGAGTGGATCACAAAGACATTCTGGGACGATCAGGCATTCAATCAGTCCGCTAAGCAGGTAATTAACCTAGAGGAACAGGAAAGCCTGAGAAATAAAAAGATCAAATCAACAGGTAAGGCTCTTTCGGAACTTCAGGACTGGAGGATCAAATCCGATGAGGAGGTTGAACTTCTTACAAACAAGCTCACAAACGAGCTTAAGGAAGGTAAATACTCCTACATGGATTATCAGAACATCATCGATCTTTTGATCTATCTTGACAGGATGAAGCTCTATAACAGAGACATAAAGGATGTTCAAAAGACGATGCTTAATCTTATCGATCAGGCAACGGAGTGCCAGGAGATAGGAAAGATGCCAAGAACCTTCGTGTCAGAGGCTGAGAGAAAGCTCTACATGGAGATATACGGACCGATCGAGGCTCGTATAGATGAGAAGAACCGCGAGATCAATATAGCGGCAGCCGTTGACAACAATAAGTACGAGACGGCAGACAAGTTCATGGAGAACTGCACAGACAAGAAGGATTACTATATCGAGCACAGATCATTTACCGAGTTCATATCTATCGACAGGATAGTAGAACTGTTAAGAAAGAGCAGTCTTGAAGATATCTACAAGATCAAGAAAGCATTCCTTGTTGTATATGACAGAGCTACGATCAATCAGTTCTACATGAAGGATATATCAGAACTGAGAAGACTCAAGGAGATGATATCAAACAGAGAATTCTTCCCGATAAGCGGAAGGACTCGAGAGATAGCAATAGAGAGCTTTACAGAGATGCTCGAACAGGTAATGACCTATCTGGGAGCATGATATTAAAGATTAAAGGACGCCAAAAGGCGTCCTTTATTAATTATTCTCCACAAGTTTTTTACCGTACCATTTCTTTTTGTACCAGTAGTACATCACTATAAGACCGCGGATGCATTCATCGGTCGCAGTCCCGCAGAATACTCCGGCGACTCCAAGTCCGGCAGCTATGCCGAGACCGTATCCTACAGTCGCGCCCAGTCCCCACATCGTTACAAGTCCTACTATAAGAGGAAAGATATATGCACCGGCTGCTTTTAGGCTGTTGACAAAGGTCATGTTTAGGCATCTGCCGAATTCTATGAAAATATCCACGAACATTATGGTTTTTGCTATCTTTATTATCGATTCACTGTCTGTAAAAAGATGCAGGGTGTAAGTGCAGATGAGCCAGTTTATCGTGGCAAGCGCCACCGTTATCGGCAACGAAGTGCCAAGTGTCTTAAATACTCTTTTGTATGCTGCATCTTCTCTGCCAGCACCGACTAAATGTCCTGTTATGATCTGTGTAGACATTGCGGAGGCATTTGAGAATACCATTGCAAAAGCTATAAGCGAGTTGCAGTATACCCTTGCATTTACCGAATCGTTTCCCATTGTGTTGACAAAGGAAAGGAGCACCATCTGATACATGCTGTATGAGAAATTCTCTCCGGCGGAAGGAAGGCCTACCTTTATCATCTTTATTAGAAAAGCAGTCGGGAAGGGCTTTAACAGCCTTAAGGAGATACGACCTATCTTCATTCTGTAAAAGAAGATGAAAGCTACCAAAAATGCGATGGTCCTTGCCGTTACCGTTGAGATCGCAACACCGGCAACACCGTGGTTTAAGTATTTAAGAGGCCCGTAAAGGAAAGAATAGTTTCCAATTATGTTAACCACATTGATTATTAATGACAGATACATGCCTATCTTTGTATATCCGTTGCATCGCAGGATCTGCAGCATGACATTCGTACATGCCTGCAGGAACATGGAACTGCCGACTATAAGTATATAGGTAGTGGCATAGTTCATCATCTCAGCGGAAACATTGAGCATGTTCATGAGCTTGAAACGGGACAGTACAAGGGCAAGGCTTAGGATTATTCCTATGGTGAAGTTGAATGCCACGGCAAGAGTATATATCATGTTCATCTTGTCAAACTGCTTCGCACCAAGATACTGGGCTACAACAACACTTGTGGCTGTAGCTATTATATTGAACATGATGATGACAAGGAACATGACCTGGTTTGCATTACCCACGGCGCCTACTGCGTTTTCAGAGTAATGAGAAAGCATCATGGTATCAACATTGTTTAATAGGATATTCAAAAACAGCTCTATGAACATAGGCCCGGCTATGAGCATAAGAGGCGTCTTTTCATCGATTGTAAGAGTCTTTGTGTTTTTCATAGCATCAAATATAAGATTTTTTTTACCAGCTTTCAATTATAAAAGTAGACATTTTTTCTTTTAAAATATGCAAATATTTATTTTTTATGCCCTAATTATTTCCTGAAAATAAAAAGTTATAAATCATTTATAAACATTTAGCACTCTGCGTTGACGAGTGCTAAAAATGGGTGTAAAACATAATCAGATTCAGGCAAAAACCTGGATCGAAACGTAAAAGAGGGTAGTTAAAACAGATTAAGGAGGAAAAAACAATGTTGATGCCCAGCTTATTTGGAGAGGATTTTTTTGATAACTTTTTTGATGATTTCACAAGACCGGTAAGAAGTGCTGCTAAGGGACACGGTTTTGCAAACATGCCTCAGGTTCTGCCTCAGGTGCAGATGCCTTCAATGAGGACTGATATCCAGGAGACAGCAGACGGATATGAATTTGATGTTGAGCTTCCCGGATATGCAAAGGAGGATATCACAGCAGAGCTTAAGGACGGATATCTTACAATAACTGCAAAGAAGGAGACTTGCGACAAGGACACAGAAGGAGAAGAAGCTGTGGTTGATGCTAAGAAATATATCAGACGCGAGAGATACTACGGCACCTGCAGAAGAGCCTTCTATGTAGGAGAAGAAGTAACTCAGAACGATATAAAGGCTAAGTATGACAACGGAATACTTCAGCTGTTCGTTCCAAAGATCGAGCCTGCAAAGGTCGAAGAAGAAAAGAAATTCATAAATATCGAAGGTTAATGATTAACATTGACTGATAAATTCCTTTCCCTTACTTTTGGCTCCCGGATTGTTCCGGGAGCTTTTTTTTGATATAATAACCATACTTTTATAAGTGGAGGAGGAAAATATGTCTGAGAATAATTATGACAAGCCGTCAAAGGCACCGCTCATCATAGCGATATCTGTAGTGGTAGTGTTATTGCTTGCGGCAGGCGGCGTACTGTTCTGGATGAACAGACCAATAAACAAGGTAAACAAGGCTATTGAGAATAACGACTTAAAGGCCGTAAACGAAAACTTTGAGAAGCTTTCCGACGATGACAAGGAAGACATCGAGGAGCAGATGCTTGACTATGCCAAGGATCTTGCCAAGGATTTCACAAACGGCAAGAAGGATTACGATGATATCGAAAAGGATCTAAGGACTCTCGGAAAGGGTGTTCTTAAGGATAATGACGATTTCGAAGAACTGACAAAGCAGGTCGAACAATTAAAGCAGTCAAAGGATGATTATGAGGCTGCCGAAAAGGCATTCAAGGAAGAGGATTATCAAAAGGCAATGGATCTTTATGCCAAGGTCATCGCCGATGATACCAACTATAAGGATGCAAGAGACAAGATCGCAGAATGCGAGTCGAAGATGACACCCGATATTGTCGGAGAGTGGGCATGCAGTGTAGATATCGGAAATGCAATGCTTAAGCAGATAGGGCTTAATTCCTCTGAGAAGGATTTTACCTTCCCTGTCGTATTCCTTTATATATTCAATGAAGACGGAACAGGCAGGATGACGCTTGACAAGAGCGGATTTGAAGATAAGATAAAGGAATTTGTCGATATAGCGATCGAAGAGATCATCAAGCAGTACAAGTTAAACTTCGGCATGTCGGAAGAAGATATAGACAAACAGTTTAAATCATTCTACGGAATGTCTTTCAGGGATTATATCGCAAGCGAACTTGAAAAGGAAGATATAAGCGCAAGCCTTGAGGAAGCTGATATGGACTTTACCTACGAGATAGTTGATGACAAGGTAAATATCACAACAAGCGATGGCAAGTCAGATACTCTCGATATGGTAGACGATACCCTTCAGCTTAAGGATATGGATTATAATTCATATGCATCATTTGCCGAATTCGGTATAGAGCTTCCGCTCGTATTCAATAAGAGATAATCTTTTATGAAGGAAAAGAATCTGACATTTACAATTCTTTCAGCCATAGGAATAGTATTGATCCTCTTGGGGCATCTGGATTTCAATATCCTTGCCCTGGGAGGACTTTTTCCGTATTACTCATATCATGTGATGATCTTTGTCTTCATATCGGGATACTTTTCTAAAAGCAGGGATGAACTTGATCTATGCGGATTCTTTATAAGGAAGTTTAAGCATCTTCTGATACCGTATTTCATATGGAATGTGATCTACGGGATTATATGCATGCTGCTTAAATATGCGGATATAAATATAGGATCGGATATAACGCTGTACAATCTTTTTGTTGCGCCTTTTATGGGCGGACATCAATTCGGACTTAATGCTCCGGCCTGGTTTGTACCTGCACTGTTTCTGCTTCAGATGTGTGATATATTAGCAAGAAAGATCTGGCATCTGATCATAAAAAAGAAGGATGTATTCAATGAATGGATATTAATGCTTCTGTATCTTATAGTCGGTATGGCTGTAGTGGCTCTTGCAAAAAGAGGGAGTGTCTATGACTGGTACAAGCTGCCGGGAAGGCTGATGCTCATGGCACCGGCATATCAGTTTGGGAGACTGTACAGGACAGATCTGGAAAAACGCGACAGGATACCGTCAGTCATATATTTTTCGCTGCTTATACTTATCAACCTGATACTTATCTATACAACCGGAGGACTGGCATACAGCACAGTATGGGTTACAGGTTTTGCAGGCAGCGTGTTAACACCGTTTGTTACAACATTTACCGGTATAGCGCTGTGGCTTAGAGTATCACGCATCCTTGCTAGTAAGATAAACAAAGATACGTTCTCCTTCAAAGCGATATCAGCAGTATCTGATCACACATTTGATATAATGATGAATCATCTTTTAGTCTTCATGCTGATAAAAGCAGTAATGTATATATCGGGATGCGAGATGGATGTTGCGGCATTTAAGAGCGATGTATACTATGTGGCTGCAGTTTCAAACGTGGAGGAGTTCAAGT
>JAGCXJ010000219.1 GCA_017961385.1 Lachnospiraceae bacterium | reverse complement strand
TGAGGGAAATTCCATCCCGGTATGCTCTCAAACATCTTGTCAAGTCCCATGTTCTTTATAAGATCATAGGATCTGTTCATGCACTCCTCACATACGCACAAATTGCCGGGCAGTTTTACCATCCGCCCGGCTTTGCTTTCCGTTCTGTGACACATCATGCAAACATCTTCGTAATTGCTGTTGTTGTTATCCATAAACTCCTTATTCCGAAGGCATCACATCTTTGCCCACCAGTTCAAGAGAAAGCTTCTGTGACTGGTATGATCCGGAATCATCTAACCTTTCTATCGTTATCTCAACAGTCTCACCTGCTTCATAATATGCAAGGATCTCCTGCAGATTTTCCATGCTGTTTATAGTTGTTCCTGCAAATTTAGTAATGATATCGCCCTTGCGAAGACCTGCTTTTTCAGCTCCTGTGTTTTCATATACCTCGTATACGTATACTCCTTCGGGGAAATCGTAGATCTCTGCCATCTCTGCAGATACACCTCTTCCCGAGATTCCGAGATATCCTTTGTCACCTTCGGATACCGCTGCTTTTGTCTTCTTTGTCTTGAGATCATCTATGATAGGGAGTGCCTTTGATATAGGTATTGCATAACCCATGCCCTCTACAGCGCTTCCGCCGATCTTGTTGGAATTTATACCTATTACCTGTCCCTTGACATTTAAGAGTGCTCCGCCGCTGTTGCCGGGGTTGATCGCTGCATCCGTCTGGATGAATCCCTGTGAGAATTCTCCTTCAGATACCTCAAGTTCTCTGTCTAGTGCGGATATGACACCGGTCGTTACAGACTGTCCGTATCCGAGAGCATTTCCTATAGCTATTGCAGGTTCGCCGACCTTAAGTTCATCCGAATCGCCAAGCTCTGCTATGCTTATCGCATCCTTGGTGCTTCCTTTAAGATCATCCTTTGCTACCGCTATAACGGCAACATCCATGTCCGCATCTGCTCCCTTTACGTGAGCATTCGCATCTGAGCCGTCGATAAACTGCACTTTAAGTGACTCCGCATCAGCGATAACGTGATTGTTAGTAGCTATCAATAGCTCATTGTCATTCTCGCCGATTATTATGCCCGAACCGCTCGCTTCGGCTTCTTCCGAATAAACCTGTCCCCAGAAATTGGTCGTTGCCGTGTACTGATTGGTTATTGATACGACACTGGGCATAACCTTTTCAACAACATCTGTCACATCAGTGACCACTGTTGATGCCTCTTCGACGCTCTTGATCGTATCTATGACCGATTCATCTATCGCTTCCTTGTCCTTGTCTCTTGCAAGCTTTGAAAGGATATCCTTTTCGATCTGTGTCTTGTAGGCTTCCTTGTCAAATTCCTCGGTCTGCTCCTTTGCATCTCTTGTATAGTACTCAACCACTCCGAATGCCACTGCGGCACACAGTCCGAATACAAGACCCGATGCTATTATAACGGCGAGCTTTCCGAAAAATCTTGAAACCCTGCCTGTTTTTTTCTTTTCGATTGTTTCGTATTCATTTTCCATAATGCTACCTCCTATTCGGTATCTACAGAATAGTAAGTAATTGTGACCAAATTGTGTTTAAATTATATCATTTTTATGAAATGAATCTAATCAAAGTATTCTTTCTGAGAAGAAAATGCTCTTACAAGGCCTTGGGGAAGCTTTTCATATCTTAATCCAAGCTTGAATCCCATGTACTTGCATCCGCAGTTATATATATATCCCACAGCCTTGAAAGGATGTCCGCTTCCTAAAAGCTCTTTAAGAACGCTCTTTACCATGCGCTTTCCTTCAGCATCATGACCGATGCCTTCAAAGACCTGAGGATTCTGAGCGTGACTGACTCCGTTGTCAAAATTTCTTTTAAACTGCTGTCTGCCAGTGTATTCATGAGAATGATAGACGCAAGCCTGTGCGCAATATGCGATCCTGTAGCCTGCTCTTATCGCTTTGGCAGCATAGATCATATCCTCATTGAATATGGTCCTGTCTATAAATCCGCCAAGTTCATTAAATATGCGCATGTTGTAGGCACAGCATACATTGCTGCAAAAGAAAGCCTTTATCTGCATGCTCTCTATGTCTTTTGCGCTCTTTATTATACTGTGATCAGGATAATTGAACTGTCTTGTAAGCTTTTCTGTTATCGAGCTGTTCTCATACGCAAGCTGCCTCGCATAGCTGGCGGCTACTGTCTCATCCTCAAGAGGCTTTATCAGATTTTCGATAAGATATTCATCCTTTGGAAGAGCATCCATCGTCATCATGATACAGATATCGGCCTTTGACATCTGCATTGCCGTATTCCTTGTACGTCCGTGATCAAACTCTTCCTTTTTGATATGACTTATCTCAACCCCTATAAGGATATCCTTATCATCGCAGCCGGCTTTAAATTCATTAAAGCAGTCTTCATCCGTGTTTATAACGATTATCCTGTCGGGGGATACAGTCTGCCTCTTAAGCAGGCCAAGAAGCTCTATGAAGCCCTTATCAGGCTTGTATGTGGGTATTATGACATCTATGCTCATAATTATCCTAAAATCGTCAAAAAGACCCCTTGGGGTCTTTTTGATGCATGAATCTATCTACCTGTATCAGATGATACCTTGTTGCTGTACTGCACTACCTGTGACGAAACCTGATATGTGGCATCATCAAACAGGAAATTATGCAGAAGTGATACGTTCTGTTCAAGATTGACCGGGATTACACAGCTGCCCTTGCTGCCTACAGTTCCGGTAGTTCTGTTTGATTCAAACGGGAATCCGTCGCTTCCTGTTATGTTGTATTTTGTTACATTTGAAAGCATCGCCGTCATCTCATCCACATCAAGCGAAGTAGATACGTTCGGCAGCGCTGCGTTAAGTATCTTGTTAAGAGTTGCCGGATCGGACTTCTTGCAGACATCCATTACAGCAGCCAGCACGGTACGCTGTCTCTGAGCTCTCATAAAGTCATCGCCGACATATCTGATCCTGCAGTATGCAGTTGCCTGAAGGCCGTTTAGAAGCTGCATTCCGGGTTCCTTGACTGCTATATAGTCAACTCCCTCGGTTGCCGTATATGTCTTTTTATCAGTCGTCTTTCCGACCATGCTTATCTGGTAGTGGTTAAGGTGAACTATCTCGTTTTGCTGAACATCGATATATACTCCGCCTAGTGCATCTATCGTCTCTATAAGACCTTCAAATCCGACAGTAACATAGTCTGTGATGTTTAGATCCATGTTCATGTTGAGCATGTTGATAGCCTGCTCGGGACCGCCCTTGGCATATGCAGCATTGCACTTATTGTACGAATCATTGCCCAGGTTAAGATAAGTATCTCTGTATACGGAGCAGAGTCTGATATCACCGGTATCATTGTTTATGGAAGCAATGATGATGGTATCGGATCTTGTTCCCTTTCCAAGGCCGCCTTCTCTTGAATCGACAC
>JAGCXJ010000218.1 GCA_017961385.1 Lachnospiraceae bacterium | reverse complement strand
TCTCTCGGAATAGTTGAAGTCATTCCCACCGAGCTCATGGGAATAGGCGGAGCGATAAGCGGATGCGGTCCCGCATTCATGGATCTTGTTATGGAAAGCTATGCCGATGCAGCAGTAAAGTATGGAATAGGAAGAGATATGGCATACAGGCTTGTTGCTCAGACAATGCTCGGAAGTGCAAAGCTGCAGCAGATAAGCGGCTCTCATCCCGCAGTACTCAAGGATGCGGTATGCTCTCCAAACGGTACGACGATAAGAGGCGTAGCTGCCCTTGAAAAGAACGGACTTAGAAACGCATGCATAAGCTCAGTTGATGCGATAATGGATTTTAAGAAGAACTCATAGATATGAATGTTAAAAAGAAGATCTTCAATATAATACAGATAGGCTCAAGAAACGATATCCCCAGCTATGCCTTTGATATAGGTATTGTCATAGTCATCCTAGTCAATCTCTTTGTCACGTTCTTTTCAACATTTGAACAGGCAAAGGGCTATGAAAGTATCTTAAATTATGCAGAGCTTGTTACAGTCATCATATTTGCCGTTGAATATATCTTAAGAGTCTTAACATCAGAATATCTGTATCCTGACAAGAGCAAGGCAAAGGCAGCCCTCTCGTTTGCGCTTTCCGCTTCGGGACTTATAGATCTGTTTTCGTTTTTACCCTACTTCCTGCCGGTATTCTTCCCTGCGGGAGCCGTTGCATTCAGGATGTTCAGGGTAATAAGGATCTTTAAGCTCTTCAGGGTAAATGCCCAGTATGATGCTTTCAATGTCATTATCGATGTAATAAAGGAAAAGAAGAATCAGCTCATATCCTCTATGTGCATAGTAATGATCTTCATGCTGGCAGCGAGCATGTGCATGTACAGCGTGGAGCATGAAGCACAGCCGGATCATTTTCAGAATGCATTCTCGGGACTGTGGTGGTCCGCTTCCACCCTTCTTACCATAGGATACGGAGATGTATATCCGATAACGACTGTCGGAAAGATGCTCGCGATCCTCATATCATTCTTGGGTGTCGGTCTTGTTGCCATACCTACCGGTATCATCAGTGCAGCCTTTGTTGACCGTTACAGTCATCTTAAGGAAGGCGGTACGATCGATGACAAGGCGATCAACTTTGTAACCCCTACACTGGGTGAGGATCATCCGTGGGTCGGCATGAAGGTAGGTGAAGTGATCCTGCCGCCTCAGATGGAGATCATCAATATCTTCAGAAACGGAAAGGCAATAGATCCCAAGGATAACAGCAGGCTGAAAGAAAATGACGAGCTTGTCATTTACCTGCGAAGATAGTTTTAATAACGTGATTTGTAAAATACACTGATAAAAGAAAGAAGCCGACAGATCCTAGACCTGTCGGCTTATCTTTATGTGTTATTTTGAGAGATTCTTTAAGGCGTCCATCACACCGGCTGCCTTATCGAGTGTAACCTTTCCTTTAACGCCTGCAACAACCTTGTTTACGGCATCATCGGGAAGATCTACTCCCACTACAGATTCAACTGCTTTTACAGGATCCTTCTTAAACTCTTCCATGAACTTCGGATCCTTCTTTACTTTTTCGACTATCTCGTTGATCTTTTCTTTTACATCCATGGTTTATATTCTCCTTAGGCCTTGCCGTCTGATCCGAGTACGTGAATGATCTTGTGAGCAACCATGTCCTTAACAGCCTGACGAGCGGGCTTTAAGTACTGTCTGGGATCGAAGTGATCAGGATGCTCAGCGAAGTACTTTCTGATGTTACCTGTCATAGCAAGACGGATATCTGAATCGATGTTGATCTTACATACAGCAAGCTTAGCTGCCTGACGAAGCTGCTCTTCCGGAATACCTACAGCATCGGGCATGTTTCCGCCGTACTGGTTAACCATCTTTACGAATTCCTGAGGAACTGATGATGAACCGTGTAAAACGATCGGGAATCCGGGAAGTCTCTTGATGCACTCCTCTAATACGTCGAAACGAAGCGGAGGGGGAACAAGGATTCCGTCAGCATTTCTTGTGCACTGTGCAGCAGTGAACTTGTAAGCGCCGTGGCTTGTACCGATAGCGATAGCAAGTGAGTCACAGCCTGTTCTGTCAACGAACTCTTCAACTTCTTCAGGACGTGTGTAAGCTTCGTGACCGGCTTCAACTACTACTTCATCCTCGATACCAGCAAGTGTACCAAGCTCTGCCTCAACAACTACGCCGTGGTCGTGAGCGTACTCAACAACCTGCTTTGTGAGTGCGATGTTGTCTTCGAAAGACTTAGAAGATGCATCGATCATGACAGATGTGAAACCGCCGTCGATACAGCTCTTGCACAGCTCGAATGTATCACCGTGATCAAGGTGAAGAGCTATCGGGATCTGAGGATTCTCTTCTACTGCAGCTTCAACGAGCTTTACAAGATAAGTGTGGTTTGCGTAAGCACGCGCACCCTTGGAAACCTGAAGGATAACAGGGCTGTTGAGCTCTCCGGCTGCCTCTGTGATACCCTGAACGATCTCCATGTTGTTAACGTTGAAAGCACCAACAGCGTAACCGCCGTCATAAGCCTTCTTAAACATCTCTTTGGTTGTTACTAAAGCCATTATTTTAATTTCCTTTCTTTGAAAAATATTATTTGAGATATGGTCAGATGACCGTACGCTCATAGTATATCACGTATCAGTACAAACCTCAAAGAAAAAAATCGCTCATCATTTTAAAATTCGCTACTTTCTTGTTTGTTTTATACAAATCTCTTTTTTGGAGAGTGATTATATATTATAATGAAGATGTTGATTAAATCTGACTTATCAGGGAGGAAAAAATATGGCTTGTTTTATCGTGAGCGCAGCTGAGGCAGTAGTTGTTTCCGCAGCCCAGAAGGTAGAATCAAAAAAAGATACGACAGAAGCAAAAAGCGAACACATTCCCATGAGCAGAAAGCTTAAGTGGCTTTCATCAATGCTGTGGGGCGGTGCGATCCTGCTTGCATTCGAGCATATATGGCACGGCGAGGTGGTTCCGTGGTTCCCGTTCCTGACGGCCATGGCAGATCCGGGCGATGCGGCGGAGATGTTCCATGAGATGGCGACCGTCGGTGTATGCATGGCAGTTTTGGTTACTCTTGTATGGGTAGGAATGTGCCTTGTAGCAGACTCAGTTGTAAAGAAGGCTAATAAGCCCGCAGACAGCGTGCAGTAAGGAGGCATCTATGACATTACTTATAACGGTTTTTGCAGCTTTGTTTGTTACATATAAATGGTATGTAAGAAAGGATGATACTCTGCAGCTCGGATCACTGGCACTCATGTTCTGGGGTGCTTCCATCATGTGGTTTGTTGATGCGATCTTTGAATTTGCGGAGCTTGAGGCTGAGTATTTTGCTCCTGCGGGTGCTGATATGCTTAACGACGCATTTCTTGGTCTCTGCGTAGTTGCCCTGGGTCTCATCATCTGGATCGTTCGCCTTTTGATAAGCGATCCGAAGGGAACTCTATAGGCAGCATTAAAGAAGCAGATCTGATACGGACAGTTTAAGGCGGTTGCATTTTTGCAGCCGCCATTTTTTGTTGCCTTTTATATAAACCCACAAATTTTGTGGGTAAAATGCATTGTTTTCCCACAAATTTTGTGGGTAAATAGAATTGAGGTGATCTAATGTCAAAGGAATACGTGATTCGTGACTATCTGTTCAAAAAATGATCCCTGTTAAGCCTTATACTTAACAGGGATTTTTTCATACTTCTACTTTTTTATTTAACAGATCGTCAAGTGTTATGGAATCAAAGAAGTCGTTTATCATCATGTCGAGCGTTGTCCACATCGGGATCGTAAGACAGTCGTCTTTTCTTTCACATTTTACGTCTTCGCATTCAAGACACGATACCGGAGCAAGATTGCCCTCAGTAAGTCTTATGATCTCTCCAACGACATATTCATCCGGTCTTTTGGTGAGTCTGTATCCGCCGCCTTTTCCGTGAACGCCCTCGACAAGCTTCTCCTTTACCAAAAGAGGAAGGATCTTTTCCAGATATTTAAGGCTTATTTCCTGCCTGGCAGCAACTTCCTTCATCGGAATATATTCACTTTCATCCTTGTGCTGGGCAAGGTCCAACATCACTCTTAGAGCATATCTGCCCCTGGTAGAAATCATCATAATAATTCACCGTCTGATCAATCCGCAAATAAAGGTGTTGAAAGATATCTGTCACCTGTATCGGGAAGTAATACAACTATCTTCTTTCCTTTGTTCTCAGGTCTCTTTGCGAGCGTGATAGCTGCAAATGCAGCTGCGCCTGAAGATATTCCGACAAGCACGCCTTCGCTTGTTCCTATCTTCTTTCCTGTTGCAAATGCGTCCTCGTTTGATACAGGGATGATCTCATCGTATACTTCGGTATTAAGTACATCGGGTACAAAGCCTGCACCTATTCCCTGGATCTTGTGAGGTCCTGCTACGCCTGTTGAGAGTACTGCTGAGCTTTCGGGCTCTACTGCGACTACCTTTATATCACTCTTCTTTGACTTGAGGTATTCGCCTACACCTGTTATCGTACCGCCTGTACCAACGCCTGCTACAAAGAAGTCGATATCGCCGTCTGTATCATTCCAGATCTCGGGACCTGTTACATCTCTGTGAGCCTTGGGATTTGCAGGGTTTGTAAACTGCGAAGGAATGAAGCTGTTGGGATTTGCTGCTGCAAGCTCCTCTGCCTTTGCAATGGCACCCTTCATGCCCTTTGCGCCTTCTGAAAGTACGAGTTCTGCTCCGTATGCCTTCATCAGCTGACGTCTCTCAACTGACATGGTCTCTGGCATTACGATTATTATCCTGTAGCCTCTTGCTGCAGCAACGGCTGCAAGGCCTATGCCTGTATTTCCGCTTGTGGGCTCGATTATGACTGTATCCTTGTTGATGAGACCTGCTGCCTCGGCTTCGTCTATCATAGCCTTGGCGATCCTGTCCTTAACGCTTCCTGCAGGATTGAAGTACTCGAGCTTTGCATAGATCTTTGCTTCAAGTTTCTCGCTCTCTTCAATGTGTGTGAGCTCAAGTATGGGTGTGTTTCCGATAAGCTGATCAGCTGCTGTGTAAATCTTTGCCATTTTTATTTCCTCTCTTCCTTTGTTATTATACACCATTTCGGTGGGTTATAAAACTGCTTCAAATCCCTGTCTGAGATCTTCGATTATATCATCGATATGCTCTGTTCCTATTGAGAGTCTTACAGTGTTTGGCTTGATGCCTACTTCCAAGAGCTCTTCATCGGAAAGCTGTGAATGAGTTGTTGATGCAGGATGTATTACAAGGCTCTTTACATCTGCTACGTTTGCAAGGAGCGAGAACAGCTTTAAGCTCTCTGTAAACTTCTTTGCTGTGTTTGCATCGCCCTTTATCTCGAATGTAAAGATTGAGCCTGCATCATCGGGGAAATACTTGTCATAGAGTTCCTTCTGCTTTCCGCCGTCAACAAGAGGGTGATTAACCTTTTCAACCTGAGGGTGGTTCTTTAAGAATTCTATTACCTTTAATGCATTGTCAACATGTCTTTCAACCCTGAGAGAGAGTGTCTCAAGTCCCTGGAGTAAAAGGAATGAGTTAAAGGGTGAGATCGCAGCGCCCTGATCTCTCATGAGTGTTGTTCTTATCTTTAAGATGTAGGCAAGATTGCCGCAAGCCTGCGTAAATACCACGCCGTGGTATGAAGGATTGGGCTTTGAAAGACCCGGGAACTTGTCGTTTGCTGCCCAGTCAAACTTGCCGCTGTCTACGATCACGCCGCCCATTACTGTTCCGTGTCCGCCGATGAACTTTGTAGCTGAATGAACTACTATGTCAACGCCGTGCTCGATGGGACGAAGCTTGTAAGGTGTTGCAAATGTGTTGTCAACGATCACCGGGATCCCGTGGCTGTGAGCGATATTTGAGATCGCTTCAAGATCTACTATGTCTGAATTGGGATTTCCGAGTGTCTCCGCATACAGAAGCTTTGTGTTTTCCTTTATTGCATCTTCAAAATTCTGAGGCTCTGAAGGGTCTACGAAAGTTACGTCTATTCCCTGGTCCTTTAATGTGTGGGCCAAGAGGTTGTATGTTCCTCCGTAAAGGTTCTTAGATGCTACCACATGGCTTCCTACCGGTGCGATGTTCTGTATCGCATATGTTATGGCTGCGCTTCCTGAAGCTGTTGCAAGAGCTGCCGCTCCGCCTTCGAGCGCTGCTATTCTCTTTTCAAATACATCGGAAGTGGGGTTCATCAGTCTTGTGTAGATGTTACCTCCCTCGGAAAGTCCGAATCTTCCTGCTGCCTGTGCCGAATCCTTGAATACATAGCTTGTTGTGGCATAAATCGGAACGGCTCTCGCATCCGTTGTGGGATCAGCCGTCTCCTGCCCTACGTGTATCTGCAATGTTTCAAACTTATAACCTGCCATCTTTTTAATCCTCCATACTTAAAATACTGTTTTGTCTTACCCACTTAGCCGGTTGGTAATTAGAAGATATCATTATTTACCCCCTAGGTCAAGGGGTTGAACGATAGAAAAAAATAATCGGTGGTGATAACTTCTTATTATCACCACCGTTTATCTCTTATCTATAGATTATATCGTCTCTGCTAGGTCCGTTGCTGACCATCGTGATCCTGAATCCTATATGCTCTTCAACAAACTCGATATACTTTCTGCAGTTTTCGGGAAGATCCTCGTACTTCTTTATTCCCCTTATATCGCATTTCCATCCGGGAAGCTTCTCTATTACGGGCTTAGCCTTTTCAAGCTTGTATGTTACGGGGAAGTCCGCTGTTATCTGTCCGTCTATCTCATAAGCCGTACATACCGGGATCTCATCAAGATATCCGAGTACGTCAAGGACTGTGAATGCCACATCCGTTGTTCCCTGCAGTCTGCAGCCGTACTTGCTGGCTACGCAGTCAAACCATCCCATTCTTCTGGGACGTCCTGTTGTAGCACCGTACTCTCCGCCGTCTCCGCCTCTTCTTCTGAGTTCATCGGCTTCGTCTCCGAAGATCTCTGATACAAACGCTCCTGCACCTACTGCTGATGAGTAAGCCTTGCAGACTGTTATCACCTGCTTTATCTCGTAAGGAGGAAGTCCTGCACCAATCGCACCGTATGCTGCAAGTGTAGAAGAAGATGTTACCATCGGGTATATTCCGTGATCGGGATCCTTTAAGGTACCGAGCTGTCCCTCCAAAAGGATCGTCTTTCCTGCCTTGTTTGCTTCATAAAGGAAGGTTGATACATCCGCTACATAGGGAGCTACCATATCTCTGTATGTATGCAGTGTATCCAAAAGCTCATTTTCATCAATGAGAGGCTTGTGATAAAGATGCTCCATAAGGACATTTTTCATCGCTGTGACCTTGGCGACTTTTTCCTTTAGTGTATCTTCGTCAAAGAGCTCGCTTACCTGGAAGCCTATCTTTGCATATTTATCTGAATAGAAAGGTGCTATTCCTGATTTTGTGGAGCCGTAGCTCTTTCCTGCGAGTCTCTCCTCCTCGTATGCATCAAGAAGGATGTGATAGGGCATAACGATCTGAGCCCTGTCGCTTATTAATATCTTGGGCATCGGAACGTTTCTGTCCGTCAGGTTTTTTATCTCGTCAAAAAGGATCGGGATATTTAATGCCACACCGTTACCTATAACGCTTGTGATGTGATCGTAGAACACTCCCGAAGGCAGTGTGTGCAATGCGAACTTTCCGTATTTGTTAACGATTGTATGTCCGGCATTTGCTCCGCCCTGGAACCTTACCACTATGTCGGCTTTTTGAGCTAACATATCGGTTATCTTTCCCTTGCCTTCATCACCCCAGTTTGCACCTACTACTGCTTTTATCATCTTTCTTCCTCCAAAAAGTTTTATATCCTAGAACATTTTACACATTTTTATCAAAATTAAAAGATAAATTTTTAAATTTCCCAAAAGTAAAATGCGTTTATCCGATCATGAGTATCATCTGCGCAGATTCGACCATCGTCCTGCCTGTATCCATGCTGGTCTTCTGGATGTATCTGAAAGCCTCGGGCTCGCTCATGGCATTTCTTTCCATCAAAAGCCTCTTTGCATCCTCAACTACCTGGTTCTGGCTCCTGCTGCGCTTTATCGGGATGTTGCCTTTCTTCCTTATCCTTCGTATAAAGACGGAAGTGATCATGTCTATGGTGGAAAGAAGTTCGCTCGTCTTGAAAGGCATCATGAGCTTGATGATGTTGTCGGCATATGTATCAAGTTCGGGATCCCTTGTAAGCACTATCATCCCGAAGTACTCTGGGAGGTATCCCGCCAGTTCCATATAGCTCATGTCCTTTAGCTGCCTTGTACAGATCACTACTCCGTAGTCTCTGTCATGGCTGATCCTTAATACATCGGCTGCGTTTAAGCATACTTCCGTATCTAGCATCTGGCCTCTTTCAGACAGTGAACGCGCTATATGGTACGCATCCTCACTCTTGGGCATGACGATAAGCACGCTGCCCATATGCGTTCCTCCTACATCCTGTCAAGATAGGTCGCAAGCTCCCATTCAGAGACCTGCAGCATGTAATCTTCACACTCGCTGCGCTTTAGCTGTGCATATATATCACTGAACTCTTTTCCGAGTGCCTCGATAAGAACCTGATCTTTTCTCATGCGCTCCACGGCATCCATCAGATTTGAAGGAAGCCTCTTTGCTATGAGTTTGTCCTCCTGATCGGGGATCAGGCTGTTTTCTATTCCGTCAAGACCTGCCGCGATGCATAATGCTATCGCAAGATAGGGGTTTGCACTGGTATCGGGGAAACGCAGTTCGATCTTTGTTTCATCCGCATTTCTGTGATGACGTATGAGGGCTTTCTCGCCCCTGCATGACCAGTTTATCTCTCCGGGCGCATTGAATCCCGCAAGAATCCTCTTGTATGAATTGACAGTGGGATTTGTTACAGCGCACATGCCCTCTGCATGAGCCATGATGCCGCCTATAAAGTGCTTTGCATCCTCGCTTATCATGCCGTTTACATCATCAAATATATTTACGCCGTCCTTATAGACAGAGAAGTTAAGATGCATTCCGCTTCCTGCTACATCTGTTCTTGGCTTTGGCATGAATGTTGCATAAAGACCGAATCTCTTTGCTATGGATCTTACGGCAAACTTGAATGTCATGACTGCATCGGCAGTAGACAGACTCTCTGCCTGAGCAAGATCTATCTCATGCTGGGCGGGTGCCTTCTCGTGGTGAGACGATTCAACTTCAAAGCCCATCTCTTCAAGGGTGAGCACCATCTCACGGCGTGCGTTCTCGCCGAAGTCAACAGGTCCTACATCAAGGTATCCTGCCTTTTCATGAGTCATTGTCGTGGGATTTCCGTTTTCGTCTGTATGGAAAAGGAAGAACTCGCATTCAGGACTCACCTTTATGCTGTATCCTTTCTGCTGAGCCTTCTTTATAACGTTCTTGAGTATGGTCCTTGGGCTGAAGTCGCAAAGATCTCCGTTTGCATAGCAGATATCGCAGGTAAGCTTTCCTACCTTTGCCTGCTGAGGTCTCCAGGGAAGGATCACAAATGTATCAAGATCGGGATGAAGGAATATTTCTTCATTGTAATCATATACATCATTAAACAGTGCCGAACTCTCAAAGGAATACATGTTGTCCATTACCTTCTTCATCTGTCCGGGTGTTACCGCAATGTTCTTAAGATTCCCCCAGACATCGGTAAACTGGAGTCTGATAAACTCGACATCTTCCTCTTCGATGATCTTCATGATATCTTTCTTTGTATTCATATTCCCTCCATTATCCGTACAACTTAAAATAAGCGTCGGTAGCTCTGCCCCTTTGCAGATACCTGACGCTTGTATTCTTACCGAGTTAATTGTATTATATCAGGCTACTGCTGTAAAGCATTATTTTAGGGCAGAGGTCATGCTCTTTACGTATTCTCCGACTTTAACCGGAGCATCCTTGCCGTACTTTTCGATTATCTTTATGATGGCCGATCCAACTATCGCTCCGTCAGAGATATCCGCCATCTTTTTTGCCTGTTCGGGTGTTGATATGCCAAAGCCTATCGCACACGGTATATCGGTACTCTTTCTTACCACATCGACTATGGAATCAAGATCTGTCGTTATCTCGCTCCTTGTTCCGGTTACACCCAGACTTGATACGATGTATAGAAAGCCTTCCGCTTCCTTTGCTATCATGGCTATCCTGTCATCGCTAGTTGGTGCTATCAGTGAGATAAGATCTATTCCGTATTCATGACATGTATCGATGAACTCGCCCTTTTCCTCGTAGGGAAGATCGGGAAGTATTATTCCGTCGATACCTGTCTTTTTGCTCTTATCCATAAACCTTTCTGTTCCGTATGAGAATACGACGTTTGCATAGGTCATGAATACCATGGGGATATCTATATCACTTCTTAGCTTTGTTACAAGATCAAATATCTTGTCAGTCGTAACACCGCCGTTTAATGCTCTTACGTTTGCCTACTGGATCACGGGGCCTTCAGCTGTGGGATCAGAAAAGGGGATGCCCAGCTCTATTAAGGATGCTCCGTTTTTTACCATCTCTCTGATGCACTTTTCAGTCGTCTCAAGATCGGGATCGCCGCATGTAATGAAAGGTATGAATGCCTTTCCCTTTTCAAATGCCTTGTAAATGTTACTCATGGATTCCTTCCTCCCCTCTGTATCTTGCGATCGCCGCACAGTCCTTGTCGCCTCTTCCCGAAACGGTTATGACTATGATCTTGTCCTTGTCCATAGTCGGTGCGATCTTTATCGCATGAGCTATGGCATGGGCTGATTCTATCGCAGGTATGATGCCTTCCGTCTTTGCAAGATATTCAAATGCGCATACCGCTTCCTCGTCTGTTACGGGAACATACTCCGCTCTCTTTGAATCATGAAGGTATGCATGTTCCGGTCCTATTCCGGGATAGTCAAGTCCTGCGCTTATAGAATAGACAGGAGCTATCTGACCGAATTCATCCTGGCAGAAGTATGACTTCATTCCGTGGAAGATACCGAGTTTCCCTGTTGCGATGGTCGCAGCTGTCTCAAATGTATCTACTCCTCTTCCTGCTGCCTCGCATCCGATGAGTCTCACATCCTTATCCTCTATAAAGTTATAGAAGGTTCCTATCGCATTGCTTCCGCCGCCGACGCATGCCATAACGACATCGGGAAGTCTTCCTTCCTTTTCAAGGATCTGGCTCTTTATCTCCTTTGAGATGACTGCCTGGAAGTCTCTTACGATCGTAGGGAAGGGGTGGGGTCCCATTACGGAACCCAGGCAGTAATGAGTATCGCTTATCCTTCTTGTCCATTCTCTCATAGCTTCGGATACGGCATCCTT
>JAGCXJ010000217.1 GCA_017961385.1 Lachnospiraceae bacterium | reverse complement strand
GCTTAAACATCATGAAATGATAAGAGTATGCTCTAAATACCCGGTAATAGCGAAGGATTATTTCTACAATAAGAAACATCAGACCGTAGATATAATCAAGCTTAACGGTTCTGTTGAACTTGGTCCTATAGTAGGCTTAGGCGACGTTATTGTGGATATAGTAGAGACCGGATCAACACTTAGAGAGAACGGGCTTGAAGTACTGGAGACCATATGTGATCTTTCAGCTCGCATGATAGTCAATCAGGTAAGTATGCAGATGCACTCAGAACGTATACGCAAGATAATAAACAAGTTAAAAGAGGTTTAGGATAAATGAGAATTGTTAATCTAACTAATGACACTAAACAGGATATCTTAAAAAGTCTTCTTAAGAGAAGTCCCAGTCAATACACCGAATATGAAAAGACTGTTGCAGATATCCTTTCAGATGTAAGAGAACGCGGTGACGATGCCGTGTTTGAACTTACAAACAGATTTGACAAATGGGATATAAACAGTTCAAATGTAAGAGTTACTAAAGCTGAGATCGAACAGGCTTATGAACAGGTTGATCCTGAGTTTATAGAAATATTAAAAGAAGCTGCTGAAAACATAAGAGTATTTCACGAAAAACAGCTTAGAGACAGCTGGTTTTACAGCAAAAAGGACGGATCCATACTCGGGCAGAAGATAGTTCCGATTGATTCAGTCGGCTGTTATGCACCCGGTGGAAAGGCATATTATCCAAGCAGCGTACTAATGAATATCGTTCCTGCCAAGGTTGCAGGAGTTGAAAGGATAGCGCTTGCAACACCTGCAGTAAATGGAATTGTTCAGCCTGTTACACTTGTTGCTGCAGACATCGCAGGTGTCGATGAGATATACAAGATAGGTGGTGCACAGGCGGTAGGAGCATTCGCATACGGAACTGAATCTATTAAAAAGGTAGACAAGATTACCGGTCCCGGCAACATCTTCGTCGCTCTTGCCAAGAAGGCTGTATTTGGCCAGGTAGGTATCGATTCTATTGCAGGCCCCAGTGAAATACTGGTACTAGCTGACGAAACCGCAAATCCAAGATACGTTGCCGCTGATCTGCTTTCACAGGCAGAACATGATGAGCTTGCAAGTGCCATTCTAATAACAACAAGTTTGGATTTTGCTAACAAGGTAAGTAAAGAAGTTGATTCTTTCACTGCTGTCTTAGAACGAAAAGAAATAATACAGAAATCTCTTGATAACTACGGATATATACTTGTCGCCGATAATATCGATGATGCAATAGAAGCAGCAAATGAGATCGCTAGTGAACATGTTGAGATCATGACAGCTGACTCAGCAAGAGTAATGACTAAGATAAGAAACGCAGGTGCTATATTTATCGGTCCTTACTCATCAGAGCCTCTCGGTGATTATTTTGCAGGTCCTAATCACATTTTGCCGACTAACGGAACAGCTAAGTTCTTTTCACCTTTAAATGTAGATGACTTTACCAAAAAAACAAGTATAATCAGCTATTCAGAAGAAGGATTGAAAGCTGTACATGACAAAATTGAGTATTTTGCCAAGAAGGAATGTCTAACGGCTCATGCAAATTCAATTGCTGTTAGATTCGAAAACAAATAAGCACCTAAAGGAAGGTAAACACATGAGAAAAGCTTCAGTTGAAAGAAACACCAATGAGACTAAGATAAAGATCGATCTTGATATTGACGGAACAGGGAAAGCCGATATCAATACCGGCATAGGATTCTTTGATCACATGCTTGAGGGCTTTACCAAACACGGCCTTTTTGATATGAATGTAAAGATTGACGGTGATCTGAATGTAGACTGCCACCACAGTATTGAAGACTGCGGCATAGTTCTCGGTCAGGCTATAAAGGAAGCAATTGGAGATAAAAAATCTATAATGAGATTTGGCTATTTCATACTTCCCATGGATGATGCTCTTGCTCTTGTTTCTATAGATCTGGGCGGAAGACCTTATCTTGATTTTCAATGTGATTTTTCTGTAGAAAAATGCGGTGAGATGGAAACTGATATGGTAAGAGAATTCTTCTATGCTGTAAGCTATAGCGCTATGATGAATATCCATGTTAGAATGTTAAGTGGTGTTAATGCTCATCACATGATAGAAGCAATATTCAAGGCATTTGCGAAAGCACTTGATCAGGCTACGCAGATCGATGAGAGAATTGAAGGTGTTGCCAGCACTAAAGGAGTGATATAACAGATGATAGTCAAAAAGATGATTCCCTGCATATATCTGCGTGATCTTAAGGCAGTCAAGGGATTTGAAGATAATACAGTAATAGATGAAGATCCTGTAAAACTTGCTAGATTCTATGCAGCAAATGATTCAGATGCGATCATAGTATTCGATCTTTCACCCGATGATGACAAGCTTCATGAGCAGGCGCTTGACTGCATTAAAGAGATATGCGAAGGAATTAATATCCCTGTATATGGAGCAGGAAATGTAAAGCGTATGGAGGATATTAAAAAACTTCTATATGCCGGCTGCGATAAAGCAACTCTCAACTTCTCAAAAGAAGAAAATGTCGAGATCATAGAAGAAGTCTCAAATAAATTCGGCAAGGAAAAGATCATCGTAGCTGTAAAAGATTCGAGCGAGCTTGCAGACCATCTTGAACTTATCGATAAGTATGCGCACTCTATTCTTTTCCTTTATCACAAAGAAATCATCGATGCTGCAGAACTTACCATGCTGCCTTATATAGCAATGCTTCCTGAGACAGGTCTTGATAAGCTTTTAGAGATGTTCTCGCATGAGAATATCGTTGGTATCAGCGGCGATGTCATAAGTGATAATGTAGAGAATATCAAAAGCCTTAAAGATATACTTGAAGAAAACGGAATAAAGACCACAAGAAAGGTGATCAGCGTTCCATGGAGTGATCTTAAAAAGAACAGTGACGGACATGTTCCGGTTGTGGTTCAGGACGTTAAGACCGATGAAGTATTAATGGTCGCATATATGAATGAAGAAGCGTATATTAAGACGCTAGAGACCGGAACCATGACATATTTCTCCCGTTCACGAAATGAACTATGGATAAAAGGAGCTACTTCAGGCCATTATCAGTATCTGCAGTCTATGTATCTGGACTGTGACAGCGATACATTACTGTGTAAGGTAATTCAGGTTGGAGCCGCATGTCATACCGGCAATAAATCGTGCTTTTTTAATGAACTCTATTCAAAGGATGTCAGAAACGAACATAATCCTATAAAGGTATTTGAAGAAGTATTTGATGTTATCAAAGACAGAAAGGTAAATCCTAAAGAAGGAAGTTATACCAATTATCTGTTTGATAAAGGAATAGATAAGATATTAAAGAAACTTGGAGAGGAAGCTACTGAAATTGTCATAGCTGCCAAGAATCCCAATCCCAATGAGATCAAGTATGAGATAAGCGATTTTCTTTATCACTGTATGGTTCTCATGGCTGAAAAAAATGTCACATGGGAAGAGATATGCGAGGAACTCGCAAAAAGATAAAAACAAAGGAAAAGATCCTGTTAACAGTTTCTTTTCCTTTTTTATTTCGTTATTCAGTTTCAAACTGATCGATTATACTGTTTATAGCTTTGTAAAGATATGGTTTTAATTCATCGATCTTCACCGGCTGATCATAAAGAATGGAAGAGTAGATGCTCGAACCGGTCAGTTCTATTATCATATACATCATAAGACGCGGATTCTTTATCTCATCACCTATATCCTTCAAAAGACTTTCTGACGCTTCCTTGATCGAACTCTCTTCATTTACAGCAGTGCTTTCCATAGCATATCTTGAGAATCCAAGGCCCAGATTCTTTGATATGAACATCAAAAGCACCTTATCTTCGGTCAGAGAATCTATTATATCATTGATAACAAATAATATCCTGTCTCTGTATCCTATGACAACACTTTCACGCATATGCTCAAGGGCATCATCAAAAAGCTTGCTCGCTCTGTGAACAACGAGCTTATTGTTGATATCATACTTATCTTTAAAATACAGATAGAATGTTCCCTTTGCCACACCGGCTTGTTCAACTATATCCGATATTGATGTATTGTGTATGCCCTTTTCAGTAAACAGTTTAAATGCTGTATCAAGTAAGGATTCTCTTTTTTTCAGCTTGTTTTCTTCAGCTTTTCCCATGTTTTCAACCTTTCTTTAAACTATTAAAACACCAAATTTATAAAAAATCAATAAACTTGAAGATAAATATTGACTAATGGTCATTTCTTTGATATAACATAGTCGAAAAACAAAAATGAACGTTGGTCAGTTTTATGGCCATAAGAAAAGACAGGTGATTATAATGATCAGGTTTGGAGAAAAGATAGTCAAATCAAGGATAGCTATCATAGTATTATCAGTGATCCTGCTGATACCTTCAGTTATCGGATATTTTAAGACAAGAGTAAATTACGATATTCTTTACTATCTGCCTAAGGACATTGAAACAATGGTCGGACAGGATATCCTGGTAGATCAGTTTGGTACCGGAGCGTTCTCGTTTCTTATAATAGACGGAATGAGTGAGAAAGATGCCGCAAAAGTAAAAGAAAAAGTAGAAGGTGTTGAACATGTAACGGACGTCATCTGGTACGACTCTGTAGCAGATCTTTCAATACCGATGAACATGTTGCCGGATGAACTCTATAATACCTTCAATAACGGCGACGCAACTATGATGGCAGTCATATTCGATGAGACCACATCGGCAGACGGGACGATGGAGGCCATAGAAAAGATAAGAAATATAACAGGAGAGCAGTGCTTTTTAAGCGGGATGAGCGCAGTTGTCACTGATACAAAGGATCTTTCAGAAAAAGAAACTCCAATCTATGTCCTGATAGCCGTTGTACTGGCTATCCTGGTACTGGGACTTACGATGGATTCATTCTTAGCTCCAGTATTCTTCCTTATAGGTATTGGAATGGCTATCATATATAACCTTGGAAGCAATATAGTGCTTGGGGAGATAAGTTATATCACACAGGCTCTTACAGCTGTTTTACAACTGGGCGTCACAATGGATTACTCAATATTCCTCTGGCACAGCTATGAAGAGAATCTAGAAAAACTTAACGGTGATAAGGAAGCCGCAATGGCAAATGCAATAAGCAATACGATCAGTTCTGTCGTCGGG
>JAGCXJ010000018.1 GCA_017961385.1 Lachnospiraceae bacterium | reverse complement strand
GCTTGGCGATAGCCCAATGCATCACAAAGCAATTTTAATGATATCGCGGGAATGAATCTCATCGATTCAATCGAAAAATAAAAAAGGGTGGATAGTGGGACTCGAACCCACGGTCTCCAGAACCACAATCTGGCGCGCTAACCAACTGCGCCATACCCACCATAAAAATATTATTGCCATCGATCTTACTAGGAAAACCGGTGACAAAGTGTGCTCGAAGGGATTCGAACCCCCGACCCACGGCTTAGAAGGCCGTTGCTCTATCCAGCTGAGCTACGAACACATACATAGCATAATTTTCAGCTTTTATTACTGAAAGCAGGTGATGGGAATCGAACCCACGTATCTAGCTTGGAAGGCTAGTGTTCTACCATTGAACTACACCTGCAAATAGATTAATCGATATACATACTTTTGATCGGGGTGACAGGATTCGAACCTGCGACCTCCTGGTCCCAAACCAGGCGCTCTAGCCAAGCTGAGCCACACCCCGGTGTTGTGACGCAAGATATATTATATTCAACAGTTTCTTCTATGTCAACAGTTTTTTGAATTTTTGCTGTAGGATAACAGTTTACATGGTTTGATATAGTATTTTCCTATTATATGTAAGCGATAAAAGGGTTACAGTATTTATGCGCTGACTGGTCAAATATGTTATCATTATGTAGTGAGGGTGAAACTATGGATAATACTGTTGATTTTAAGAAAGCAAACGAATACTCGTTAAAATGTATGCGTGTGACGATGATCGTTATGGTCATTGCCTGGATACTTAATGTATTGCACATTTTCATACTTGATCAGAACATAATGAATCATGCCCTGGTAGGTCTGATCATATTTATATCCTGCGGTTATCTCGTGAAGTTTACACTGGGATTTGAGAAGACCGTTTCAAATTATGTGATGCTCTTTTTACTGGTAGGAATGATCACATTCGCCAATTCACAGCTTTCATATCACGGAACACTTTTTATGCTGTTTCCCATGGTATGCTCTATTCTTTATAATCACAACAAATATATCACATACACATTCATACTGACATGTATTGGCTTTTTGGCTTTTGTGCTCGGCGGATATGCGATCGGACTTTGTGATGCAAATATGCTGATACTTACTACGTCTACTGTTGAGAATGAAAGTCAGAGACTGTTAAGCGGTTTATACGAGATAAACTCTGATGTAGTCAGCCTCGTTCTGTTCTATGTAATTCCAAGATGTATGGCTCTAGTGGGCTTTACTTCAGTACTCAACTATATTAAAAACAGTATACAGGAAAAGACTCTCCACGAACAGGAAAGCTTGCATATAGCTGAAACCGAAAGACTTGCTAATCAGGCAAAGAGTCGATTCCTTGCGCAGATGTCGCATGAGATAAGAACGCCTATAAATGCAGTCCTGGGCATGAATGAGATGATTTTACATAAGGCTGATGACAGTGAGATCTTAGATTATTCATCAAATATCAAGAAGGCCGGCAAAAATCTGCTTGTGCTTGTTAACGGCATCCTTGATTTCTCGAAGATAGAAGACGGAAAGATGGAACTCTTGCCGGTCAAATACAAAATGAATGATATGATCGAAAATCTCAGAATCTCTGTCGAACAGCGTGCACAGGAAAAAGGAATCGAGTTTGTTATAAATGCAGATAAGAATCTGCCAAGCGAACTGTACGGTGATGATCTGCGTATCAGTCAGGTAATAATCAATCTTCTTACAAATGCAGTTAAATATACAAAGAAGGGTTCGGTTACTCTGGATATAAAGACCGAATCACGTATCGATGACAAGATCACTCTTTTCATTCAGGTTTCCGATACGGGAATTGGAATCCGTGAGGAGGATCTGCCAAGACTCTTTACTTCGTTTGAACGCCTTGAAGAGAATAAGAACAGGACGATCGAAGGAAGCGGTCTGGGACTGTCTATTACGACAAAGCTGTTAGAAATGATGGACAGCAAACTTGAAGTAAAGAGTACCTATGGAGTCGGTTCGAAATTCTATTTCTGTCTTGTACAGACGATCGTAGATGATACGCCTATTGAAAAAACTGCAGTTTCTTCCAAAAAGAGACTGGATGAAACAGAGGTGAGCTCGGAGAGTATTTATCCTGATGCCAAGATACTTGTGGTTGATGACAATGAGATGAATCTGAAGGTTATCAGGAATCTTTTGGGTCTGTTCAAGATAACACCCGATCTGGAGTCATCGGGAGCAGGTGCTGTTTCTAAAATGAGGGAAAATGATTATGATATCGTGTTTATGGATCATATGATGCCCGAGATGGATGGTATTGAGACTCTTAAGAAGCTTCGTGAACAGAATCTGGTTCCCGAGCATACGGTCATGATACCTCTTACTGCAAATGCCATAGTAGGTGCAAGAGAGATATACATGAATGCCACATTTGATGATTATCTGACAAAGCCTATTGAACTTGAGCAGCTCTGCAATGTGTTTGACAGGTATCTGCCGGATGAAAAGAAAAAGGAAGATGAAGAAATACTGGAATTTCTGCCTGGCGGAGACAGTGATGAAAACCACTCATATGAGGATAATGATGTTATAGAAAGAGCAAAAGAGATTGGGCTTAATACTGATGACGGTTTAAGATACTGTGCAAACGATATTCCTTTTTATCTGGAAATGATAAGTGACTTTGTTTCCTTACATGAGAGCAAGATAAAAACGCTGTGCGAATGCTTTGAAAAGGAAGACTGGAATGACTATAAGATATATGTGCATGCTCTTAAGAGCAATCTCCATTCGATCGGTGCTTTAAGGCTTTCCGAAGCGGCAAGAATGCTGGAAAATGCGGCAGATAGCAGCGAGATCATAAATATCAGGGATAATCACCCTGCTTTTGTCGAAGAATATAATAAGCTTGCCAAAGACATAGATGAAAAAGTATTACACTTATAATGTATAATAGTTATCACAGAAACATGAAGTGATATCACAGAAAGGAATGAAACAGGTTGAAAGAAAGAAATTGGATTGAAAAGACGATGCATTTTCTCGTTCATAACAGTTTCCTATTTACAGTAGCGGTTATGGGGCTTGTACATGCAACGCTGTTAGTGATAATGATCATCGCCCATGTAACGCCTTTGATTGAGTTTAACATCCTCAGCGTTATAGTATACCTTTTCTGTATTCTGCTTTGTAAATCGGGATATATCATGCCGGTTTATGTTAGTATCCTTATAGAAGTATCAACCTATGCTATCGTTTCGATACATTTCATAGGATGGGATTGCGGTTCATGTTGCTTTTTATGTTCCATTATCCCTATCATCATATATTTTGGCTGTTTCCTGTTTAAGGGAGCAAAAAGATGGATCGTAGTCATACTGTTGATAAGCAATTTTGCTCTGTATGTAGCATTGTTCTTGCATTATGCAGGAGTACAGCCTGTTTTTGTGCTGGCACCAATATTTAAGACCGTTCTGATCATCTTTTCATCGTTTGCGATGATATTCTCTGTTGTGTTTTATAATGCTATATATATCTATTCAAGCGAATATGAGATGGTAAGCCTTGAGAAGAAGAACAAGCAGTTATCGGTTGACGCACAGGAAGATACTCTTACAAGTCTGTTAAACAGAAGAGGATTTCTGCCCATCGTCGAAAACTGTATGAAAGACGAGAATTCGAAGCATTTCTGTGTTGCATTCTGTGATATAGATAACTTTAAAAGAGTTAATGATTCATACGGCCACGATGGCGGTGATGAGGTGCTAAGACATATAACCAAACTCATAAAAAGAGAAATGCAGGGATGCAGCGTATGCAGATGGGGCGGAGAAGAATTCGTGATACTGATGAGGGATTATGACTTCACAGTAGCCAAGGAAAAGATGGAGTATTTAAGAAAGGTAATTGAGACAAATCCGACAGTTTTCTATAATAAGCATATTCCTTCGACGATAACGATTGGTCTTGAGGAAAACAAGGAAATATACAAGGAACCCGAAGAGATCATTAAAACCGCTGATGAGCGAATGTATTACGGAAAACAGCACGGAAAGAACATCCTGATCTATGAGGATGCTCAATAATTTGAAGATATGTTAGCGGACAAACAAGGAAGGCTATTAACATCATATGTAAGCGATTACGTTGTATTTGATCTGGAGACTACCGGAATATCATGCAGCACAGACGATATAGTCGAGATATCAGCGATAAGAGTAAAGGACTCACAGCCGGTGGATGAATTCAGCACACTTGTCAATCCGCTTAGACCGATACCTTATTATGCAAGCCGTGTAAACGGGATCACGGACGATATGGTGGCTGACAGCCCTGTATTTGAAGAAGTTCTGCCAGAGTTTTTGGAATTCATAGGAGACAGTGTACTGGTAGGACACAACATACATGCTTTTGATCCTAAATTTCTGTATCGTTACTGCAAAAGTTTCTACGGCAGGACTCTGGGAAATGACTATATCGATACTCTTATCCTATCAAGGACTTATCTGCCTAATATCAGGCATCATTCACTAACTGACATTGCACTTCATTATGATATAGACATTTACGGCGCGCACAGGGCCCTTAACGACTGTGCAATGAATCAGAAGATCTATGAAAAGCTGAACCTTGAGAGCAAGAATACTCAAGGAGCATCAGTATTATTAAAGTTATGTCCAAGATGCGGAAATATGCTAAAGAAGAGAAACGGGAAATTCGGAGCGTTCTGGGGCTGCACGAGCTATCCTGATTGTCGCTATACCGAGAATTTTTTTGATTGAATTATAATGAAAAATATGTATAATACAATAAGTATTTACGTATTATCAGAGGAACTTTTATGTCAGTGACAGATGAAAATATGATCGAAGAGAATAAAATGGGCATACAGCCCATAAACAAGCTTTTGCTCGGTATGTCACTACCGATCATGGCATCGATGCTGGTGCAGGCTCTTTACAACGTTGTAGATTCAATATTCGTGTCACGTATCAGTGAAAACGCACTTACAGCCGTATCATTAGCATTCCCTATTCAGTCGATAATGATCGCTCTGGTCGTTGGTATGCGCGTTGGCTTGAATGCCATACTCTCTAAAGCTCTTGTAGAAAAGGATTATGATAGTGTTAACAAATCAGCAATGAACGGCATATTTCTCTCGCTGATCAACTTTGTCATATTCATACTTGTGGGACTGTTTGTTGTAAGACCATTTTATGTGAGTCAGACCTCTGACGCTGAAATCATTGGGTATGGAGTGGATTATCTGACGATCGTGTGCTGTATGTCTTTCGGCATATATTTTCAATTCATATTTGAGAGACTCTTGCAATCAACGGGAAGAACCGTTTGCACGATGATCACGCAGACGACCGGCGCGATCATCAACCTTATACTCGATCCGATATTCATCTTCGGCTTGTTTGGAATGCCTGTCATGGGAGTCAAGGGTGCGGCACTGGCTACTGTAATCGGTCAGATAGTTGCAGCAATCTTCGCGTTTATTCTGAATATACGTGTGAACAAGGAGATACAGCTAAGATTTAGAGGATTCAGACCTGATAAGGAAATAATCGGAAAGATATATTCTGTAGGATTGCCGTCTATCATCATGCAGTCAATAGGATCTGCGATGGTATACGGACTAAATAAGATACTGATTACGTTTTCTTCTACCGCAACGGCAGTATTTGGTGTTTACTTCAAACTGCAGAGCTTTATCTTTATGCCTGTATTTGGACTTAATAACGGAATGGTTCCTATACTGGCATTTAACTATGGAGCAAGAAAACGTGAAAGAATGGTTGATACCATCAAGTATTCAGTGATCTATGCTTTGATCATCATGTCAGCAGGCACATTGGCATTCTGGCTGTTTACCGATAAGCTGCTTCTTCTTTTTGCGGCATCGGATCATATGATGAGTATGGGTATTCCCGCGCTTCGTATTATCAGTATCCATTTCCCTATCGCTGCATTCTGCATAATTATAGGTTCTGTATTCCAGGCTCTCGGAAGAGCTGTTTACAGCATGATAAACTCTATAATGAGACAGGTTGTGGTATTGCTTCCTGTTGCGTATTTACTGAGTCTTACCGGCGAGGTCAACAACGTATGGTGGTCCTTCCCGATAGCCGAATTAATGAGCTTTACAGTAACGACGCTTTTCCTGATAAAGATAAACAAAGATATTATCAGTAAAGTTTGACAGTGATACGGTTAATTAGTATAATTAGTTTGTTTTTGCGGATATGGCGGAATTGGCAGACGCGCTAGATTTAGGTTCTAGTGGGAGACCGTGCAGGTTCAAGTCCTGTTATCCGCACTTTGTCATGTAGCCCTTCGTGTTTGTAACTCGAAGGGCAGTTTTATTCCTATGGATCATTGCTGACTAAAATAAATATACATTTAGGGAAATTACCGAGGAGAGCTATGAAAACAAAAAAGACATTAACAGATGAACAAAAGAAACTGGATATTGATCTGTGGATCATTGCACTGACAGCTATAGTTGCATTTGCTATTTATGCAATGATAGGATCTAAACTTAAGGCGTTTAGCAAAGACAGCAGCATTTCTGTCTGGCCGCGCCTGTTTGCGGCTGCATCGTTGCAGTT
>JAGCXJ010000216.1 GCA_017961385.1 Lachnospiraceae bacterium | reverse complement strand
CCCTGTACCAGGTCTTTTCCTCGGCTGCTGAAAGGCGCTTTAGATATCCTCCGTTTATGATAGTCGGATTGTTTGCATATATCTCGATATTTGTTACTGTCTGATCCTTGCCCGATGTGAAGAAATCAAAGAAGTTTGTCTTCATGTCGTAGCATTTCTCATAGTATTCGTTAGGTGTTGCAAAGCTTGCTTCAAGAAACTTGTTTACGTTCTCGTTTACGTATATGCTCCTTGTCACGTCCGCCGCATCATTGAAAGCATTCTCCAAAAGGTTCTTTACCGACTCGGCTTCGTTTTCCATCTCGATCCTGGTCCTCTCCCTCTGGTTCTGGATAAAGATCGATAAGAAAACGGTATCTGTAAGGACAAGCGGAACAATGACACCTATTATATAAATAAGTGTCAGCCTTGTCCTGTTTTTCATTCTGTTTTCATTTATTACCGGATATCGTTTCTTAAAGAACATAATGATCTATCTGTATAGTCTGTAGTTGCCTGAAAGCGCCATCAGAGCAAATATCTGAAGACAGTTGTCGTAGTATCTTCGCCCGCCTTTTCTTAAGGGGAGTTCAAAGAAGAGCTTTATCGCAGCAAGGTCCGTTTCATCAAGCTCTCCCTCATGAGTAGCGAGAGTGCTTGCAGCGTTTGTGGCTATAAGACCGTATGGATGCAGTACTTTCTGATCAAGCATTGTACCGTCGATCTCATATATGTTAAAGGTCGGCTCGCCGTTTTCCATGATGCATTTATCCTTGTAGAATTCTCTGAGCCTTTTAGTTATGTTAACCTCTTCTTCATCTGCTCCAAACCATTCATAGTCAAGTCCGATATTGGCTGCTGTTCTGTATGCATCTGAATAGAACCAGTCGTGTCTTCCTCCGAATGCGTTTGCAAACTCGGGTCTCTTTTCGGGAGTGCCGTCATACTCGGCATACTCGGCACACATCCCCGTCATAGGATGACAGGCCTTCTTTAGAAATTCTCTTGAAAGAGCGGCTGTATTCTTCCACAATTCTTTATCCTTCTCGGGACCGAGTTCTGCATACATCTCGTAAAAATGAGGAAGATGATATGAAGGATCGGTCCAGTCGCATTCACAGATAAACTTTATGTAATGATTTGCAGGATCCCACATGGGATTATTGCTGTGAACAGCTCTCTCCATTAGTTGTTTGGCGTACTTTGAATACTCGTATATGCCTTTTCCGTCCCCCCATCTTGCGGATGCGAAAAGAAGAGACATGATAAAGAACTCCTCTCCGTCCGGAGCAGGACCGCTAAAGCGCTTTCTCCCGTCAAGCTCGTTTGACCAGCAGAAATACCCTGCGTTTCTTCCTTCTTCCATATACATATATGTAAGAGTCCATTTCCAGATACGGTCAAATTCCTCTTTTTTGTCAAGCTGGACACAGATCATCATACCGTAGCTCATGCCCTCGGTACGTACATCGTTGTTTCCCGTATCCGTAAAGTATCCCATGTCATCGCCGACAGGATAGTAAACCCTTTCATCATCGGCACCGTAAAACATCGTATTGAACCACTCATTGAGTCTGTTCTCAATTTCCCGTCTGTCATACCCGGCCTCAGCCAGTACGTTTCTGTAGCGATCATCTTTAAATGCAGCCATATCTTTCCCCCGTCAATTAAGATTTCTTACCTTGAACTCTCTTTCGGCCTCGCGTTTCATATCCTTCTTTGCGATATCGGCCCTCTTGTCGTATAGCTTCTTGCCTCTTGCAAGACCTATCTCCATCTTTGCCCTGCCCTCAGAGAAATACACCTGAAGCGGCATGAGCGTATAGCCTTTTTCCCTTATCTGTCCGTAGAGCTTATCGATCTGGCTTTTATGCAAAAGAAGCTTCTTTGGTCTTAGCGGATCCTTGTTAAAGATATTTCCCTTTTCGTATGGAGAGATGTGGCATCCGTATACCCATACCTCGCCGTTTTCGATCCTTATATAGGCTTCCTTGATGCTGCACTTGCCCATACGAAGCGATTTTACCTCCGTACCGTGAAGCACGATGCCTGCCTCGTATTTTTCATCTATGAAATAATCATGGTAGGCCTTCTTGTTATTGGCTACCAGTTTAAGCGTTTCCTTGCTCATTGAGTTAATCCTTTATCACAAAATCTATTGTACGCAGAGCCTCATCAACAGAATCGACTATTACGTTTACGGTCTGTCCGAGTGCATATGTCTTTCCTCCCCTGTCAGGCTTAAGCTCGTAGTTTTCCTCATCATATATGTAGTATCCATCAAGCTTGGAGATATGCACAAGTCCCTCAACGGTATTTGGAAGCTCCACATAGAGACCCCATTCGGTGACCCCGCTGATGACTCCTTCATATTCATTGCCGATACGTTTTGACATATACTGGCACTTCTTAAGCTTTTCGACCTCGCGCTCGGCTTCTTCGGCTCTCCTTTCAAGTCTCGAGCTCTGAGCTGCCACATCAAACAGGATCTTGTCGTATTCCTCAAGTTTTTCCTGTTTCATCCTGCCTCTGATATGATCCTTGATAATGCGGTGTATCTGCAGATCGGGATATCTTCTTATCGGAGAAGTGAAATGACAGTAATACTTTGCAGCAAGACCGAAATGTCCGCTGTTATCAACCGTATACTTTGCCTGCTTCATGCTCCTTAGAGCAAGTCTGGTTATGAGGACTTCCTCATCGGTATCCTGTATGGAAGAAAGGAGTCTTTGTATCTCCTTTGGATGGATGTCATCCTTTCCGACTTTTAGCTTAAGATCAAAATTTGAAATGAACGCCGCAAGCTTTTTTATCTTTTCAGGATCGGGATTGTCATGAGTCCTGTATATGAACGGACTCTCAAGCCAGTAGTAGTGCGAAGCGACCGTTTCGTTTGCGATTAGCATGAATGATTCAATGAGCATGGTCGCATCATTTCTGTCATATGGCCTTATTTCTGTCGGCATGCCGTTATCATCAAGCTTTATAGTTGTTTCCTTAAGATCAAAATCTATGGCTCCGCGCTTCTTTCTCATGTCGCGCAATATCCTGCTAAGATCAGCCATGTCATCAAACATGGAAACAAGCTCTGAGTACTATTCTCTTTTGCTTTCATCCTTATCGGATATGATCTTGTTTACCGTTGTATAGTCCATTCGTCTGTCAACATTTATGACAGATTCAACTATCCTGTAGTCGATAACTTTTCCCTGAGTGTTTATCCTCATGATGCAGCTTAGCGTAAGCCTGTCCACTTTTTCGTTTAGCGAGCATATCCCGTTTGAGAGCTTGTGAGGAAGCATAGGGATTACCGTGTCAACCAGATATACGCTTGTGCCTCTGTTTAAAGCCTCCCTGTCTAGTGCGGATCTGTACTGAACATAATTGCTAACATCGGCTATGTGAACACCGAGTATGTAGTCTTCTCCTTCACGGGTAAGGCTTACCGCATCATCTATATCCTTGGTATCCTCTCCGTCTATAGTGACCATCTGCCATGAGCGAAGATCCTCTCTTCCGGCCATATCGGCTCCAGATACTTCATCGCCTATGGCAAAAGCCTGATTTAATACCTTTTCTGGGAACTCCGTAGGAAGTCCGAATCCTTTGACGATAGAAAGGATGTCAACACCGGGATCATTGACATGACCCAGTATCTCCGTCACCTTGCCTTCAGGCTTTTTTCCATCGCCTCCGTAAGAGGTAAGCTTAACAACTACCTTGTGGCCGTCTACTGCTCCGTTGCAGTATTCCTTGGGGATGAATATATCATCCATGAGCTTATGGTCATCTGGTATGACAAAGCCAAACCCGGGGCTCTTTTGAAAAACGCCGACTATCTGATCAGTACCTCTTTCAACTACCCTTACGATCTTGGCTTCTACCCTTCTTTTATCTGACGGCGCAAAAATGATCCTTGCTTCAACTATATCAAGATGAAATGCACCGTTT
>JAGCXJ010000215.1 GCA_017961385.1 Lachnospiraceae bacterium | reverse complement strand
GGACAAGCAGCTTACATTCGAACAGTCTTTAAGGAGCAGAGAATTTGAGCCCGACGGACCAAACTACACACCTCGTATATCAGGTATCATGCATATCGAGAATAATACATTCAACTATGCATTGAGCATATTAAAGAGCAATAACGGCAACCCGGATGCATGCAACAGATATACATTTGCATACACGGATCCTGTTGCGGGAGAAGGTCATTTCATCCACACCTATATGCAGGACGGAGATCCGCTTCCAAGTTTTGAAGGCGAGCCAAAGTGGGTTAAGATCGACAAGGATATCGATGCATTTACCGACATGCTCTGGACTAACCTTAACGAGGATAACAAGGTGTCATTGTTTGTAAGATATATTGATATAGAAACAGGCAAGTATGAGACACGTATAGTTAATAAGAATAAATAATCGAAAGGCAAGATCATGAAAGAATTTGAATTAAAGTACGGATGCAATCCGAACCAGAAGCCGGCAAGGATCTATATGAAGAATGATGGCGAGCTTCCGATAGAAGTATTAAACGGAAGACCCGGATACATCAACTTCCTAGATGCATTCAACGGCTGGCAGCTTGTAAAGGAACTTAAGGAAGCTACAGGACTTCCGGCAGCTACATCCTTTAAGCATGTTTCACCGGCAGGCGCTGCTGTGGGACTTCCTTTAAGCGATGTACTTGCAAAGATTTACTGGGTTGACGATCTGGGTGATCTAAGCCCGCTCGCATGTGCATATGCCAGAGCAAGAGGCGCTGACAGAATGAGCAGCTTCGGAGACTTTATCGCTCTGTCCGATGTATGTGACGTATCTACTGCAAAGATCATCAAGAGAGAGGTTTCAGACGGAGTTATAGCACCCGGCTACGAACCTGAAGCACTTGAGATACTGAAAGCAAAAAAGAACGGCAACTACAACGTGATAAAGATCGATCCTTCATACAAGCCTGAGCCTATCGAGCATAAGGATGTATTTGGCATAACATTTGAGCAGGGAAGAAACGAGATAAAGATCGATGACTCTCTTCTTACAAATGTAGTTACAAAGAATAAGGAGATACCTGACAGTGCAAAGATAGATCTTAAGATCGCGCTCATCACTTTAAAGTATACTCAGTCAAATTCCGTATGCTACGTAAAGGATGGACAGGCAATCGGAATAGGAGCAGGACAGCAGTCACGTGTTCACTGTACAAGACTTGCGGGACAGAAAGCGGACAACTGGCTCTTAAGACAGTGCCCGAAGGTTTTAAATCTTGAGTTTGTAGATGATCTCGGAAGAGCAAACAGAGACAATGCCATCGATAATTATATCGGTGATGAATACATGGATGTGCTTGCTGAAGGCGCTTGGCAGAATATATTCAAGGTTAAGCCTGAAGTGTTTACCAGAGAGGAAAAGGATGCATGGCTGTCACAGATGGACGGTGCAGCACTAGGTTCTGACGCGTTCTTCCCGTTTGCTGATAATATCGAGAGAGCAAAGAAGAGCGGTGTAAAATATATTGTACAGCCGGGCGGATCTGTAAGAGACGATCTTGTTATAGAATGTGCAGACAAATACGGCATGGCGATGGTCTGCAACGGGATTAGATTATTCCACCACTAAATATTGTGTTGGGTTTATACAATTTGCACAAAAATGCGTCAATACTTGACACATTGTAGTGCAAATTGTAAAATAGTATCAGGGAATCAAGGGTTTGGAACAATACTTGAAATCAAGGGGAAAGTATATGTTATCAAACGGTGTAGAGGATAGGCACATAGATGCCTTAACGAAGGTCTATAACAAGGAGTATTTCCTTGGAAAGGCTGAAGAGCTTTTCAAGAGTAATCCTGATATAGATTTTTGTATCGTTGAGCTGGATGTCAATAGACTTACTATGATCAACGATATGTATGGTCTTGGTGAAGGAGACAGGGTTTTAAAGACGATCGCGAGTGTTTTGCTGGAAACATTCGAAGATGTCGATAATAGTCTCGTTTGCAGAATGACTGCGGACTTATTTGCGTTCGCATGTCCTTATGATGAGAAAAAAGTTATTGGTTACATTGACAAGATCGAGGATAAGATCAGAATCTTAAGTTATGATCTTAGCGTCGATCTTATTATGTCTTTCGGGGTATATCGGGTTAACGATCTTAATGTTCCTGTAAGCAGTATGTGTGAGAGAGCAAAGCTTGCTCTTTCAAGTGTAAAAGGTAATTACATCCAGCATGTAGGTTACTTTGATAAGAGCATGAGAGACAAGGCAGTCGAAGAGATCGAGATAACTGCCAAAATGAATGCTGCTTTGATAGGAAAGGAATTCGAAGTATATTTCCAGCCAAAGCACAGTCTTGATGATGAGCGTATAGTGGGTGCCGAAGCACTCGTAAGATGGATGAGCCCTGATAAAGGTATGGTCTCTCCGGAGAAGTTCATACCAATATTTGAGGAGACTGGCTTTATCATGAAGCTGGATGCTTATGTTTGGGAGGAAACATGCCGTTTCATAAGCGAGAAACAGGCAATGGGACTTAAAGTTCCTCCGATAAGCGTAAATGTTTCGCAGATAGATCTTTATAATCCTAATCTTGTTGATACTCTTGTGGGTCTTACAAAGAAATATGCGATAGATCCGAAGATGTTAAAGCTTGAGATAACTGAGAGTGCTTATACAGAAAGTACCCAGCTTATGTTAAAGGTCATGCAGAAATTCCATGATCACGGCATGGAGATAGATATGGATGACTTCGGTAGCGGATATTCTGCTTTGAATGTTCTGAAGGATGTTCCTGTCGATGGCTTAAAGATCGATCTTAAGTTTTTGAGCGAGACATCAATAAGTAATGCCAATAAGGCAAAGAGAATCCTTGCATCAGTGATCCATATGGCTAAATGGCTCGGTATCCCGGCTATCGTTGAGGGTGTCGAGACGGCAGCTCAGGTTGATCATCTTAAGAGTTTAGGATGCACTATGGTCCAGGGATACTATTATGCAAAGCCTATGTCTGAAGAGGCATTTGTAAAGTATATCGAGACATGGTCAAAGAATGATAATTTTGAAGTAAGCAAGCCTTTTGAGGAGGCTGTTATAAATCCCGATGAATGGTGGGACAGCGTATCAGCAGACTGTGAACCGATATTGGAGATGAATACCTGTCATATCCTTTTTGATCTGGGAGAAGGCGGCGAATTGGATGTTGTGAGAGCATCTGACAGCCTGTATGACATAATAGGCGGCAGGGAGAGATTCTGTAATTCTCCGTTTACATTCCTGGATATGGTTGAAGAAAAAGATACAGGCAGATTCCTGACAATGTTTGATGAAATAAATGATTATCATACCATTGGTAGCAGTATATTCAGGATCAACCTTGACGGCAGGACTATATGGGCCGATGCCAAGGTGAGACTGCTTGAAAAATATGAAGGTCACAGGGTATTCTTTGCCGTGATCGACGATATTACCAAAAGCATGGAGGAAGTTGCAAAACAATGAATTCAAAGGATAAACCCACACTCGTTATAATGGCCGCAGGGATGGGATCTCGATACGGCGGCTTAAAGCAGATAGACAAGATAGACGAGCAGGGTGATATTATCATTGACTTCAGCATTTTCGATGCAGTAAGAGCCGGATTCTCGAAGGTTGTATTTATCATCAAGAAAGCCATAGAAGCGGATTTTAAAGCAGCGATAGGCGATAAGATATCAAAACATATCGAAGTGGAGTATGTATATCAGGAACTTGATAGACTGCCTGCAGGCTATTTAATACCTGAAGGAAGAGAAAAGCCTTACGGAACCGGACATGCGGTACTTTGTGCAAAGGATGCCATTAAGGGAAACTTTGCTGTTATCAATGCCGATGATTTCTATGGCAGGGGTGCATTTGAAAAGATAGCAGACTTTCTAACAAATACACAAGACGATGAAAAGTACAGATATGCTTTTGTAGGATATGAACTGCATAATACTCTGACTGAGAACGGTTCAGTTGCCAGAGGAGTATGTGTGGTTGATGAAAACGGAAATCTTAAAAAGATCAATGAGCGTACCCGTATCGAAAAGCACGGAGATGATGCAGAATATACAGAGGATGACGCCAGGACATGGATAAAGCTTCCCAAGGAAAGTTATGTATCCATGAACATGTGGGGCTTTACTCATTCAATACTTGATGAACTTGAGAAGCGCTTTAAGATCTTTTTGGATGAGAAGCTTAAGGATAATCCCTTAAAGGGAGAATTCTTCCTTCCTTTTGTAGTTGACGAACTTCTAAGTGAAGGAAAAGCGACTGCAAAGATGCTTCCTACAAGCGATGTATGGCACGGAGTGACCTACAAGGAGGATAAGCCTCTTGTAAGCGCAGCGATCAAAAAGATGAAAGAGGACGGAGAATATCCAATAAACCTTTGGGATTGATAAGAATTTAGCCCGGCAGTAAACCGGGCTATTATTATGCAATAAAAAAGGATTCCGTATTTGGAATCCCTTGATCGGAATGACAAGACTTGAACTTGCGACCTCCTCGTCCCTAACGAGGCGCTCTACCACCTGAGCCACATCCCGAAACGTACTCAGATATAATATTACTTAAGTGCCTGTTATGTCAAGACTTAATTTAATAAAATCTTAAAAAAATCTTCATTTGCATAAAGCAGACACGGATATATAATAAGACTATGAAAAAACAGGACAAGATAATTGCAATAGGTGGAGTTGCGCTGATCATTATTCTAGCGATAGTTGCAGTCGCATTACTCCTAAATATAGACGACGGAGATTCATCGATCGTAAAGATAAAACCGCAGGTGACTGAGGTTGATCTTAAAGAGGAGATGGTTACTCCTGTAGCGATCAAGGTAGAATCTGATCCGGATAACGAAGAACAGGTATCGGAAGAAAAGGTTACGACTCAAGCTGCTGTTGATGAAAACAAGACAGCTGAAAATGAATTCTATGTCAAGGCAGCCTGCAAGGAGGTCAGAAACAACGATAATCAGATGGCTGAGCTTTTCGGCTACTGGGATGAATATCAGCTTGATGCGGTCGCTGATATAATCAGGCTTGAAAGAGTCAGGATGTTAACAAAGGAGCTTTCTGGCAGCGGAGAGTATTACTACTACGGAGAAACGGATGCCAATAACGTTCCTAACGGCAAAGGTCTGGCTATTTATGAGAATGATACATACTACTTCGGTGAATGGAACAAGGGACTCAGAAGCGGAAGAGGCATGTGGTTAAGGATCTATCCTGATAATGAGACTGCTAATGTCTGTGGTTACACGGGTGTTTTGGAGCACATGTATAACGGGCAGTTTAAAAATGATCTACCAAACGGCGACGGACAGGAGCATTATACATATCAGACTGATCAGATAACTGCAGAGCTTACTATCGCAAATGTCATAGGAAGCTTTAAAAACGGCTATTATGACGGCGAACTGTATATAATGACGCTGGATAATAAAGGAGTTACTTATGACTGGTTTGCTACAGGTGTAAACGGCAGTTTCAAACCTTGTGTGGAAAACAAGATCAGTACAACGAATAAGAAACCCGTGTGGGAAAAGGGAGAAGATAACGATCACAGCACAGATGATAGTGATGACGGTTTTCTCTGGATGACTGATAAAGAGCATGCTAACTGGGGAATATACAGTCTTAAAAAACCAAAGTAATTTAATGCATTCTATTGATTTTTTGGTCAGGATGTAGTACTATTGTACTAGGAGTAGGAGATTGTTTCGCCGATTGTTTAATTGACAAGGAGGTCAATTATGAACATATCAATGAGAAATGATTATAGTTATCTGTTCAACAACATGAACTCGAAGGCATCAAGTGCGAACAGCATGTACGGCATTAATCTTTCCGATTATGCGAGCATTAAGAGCGGCGGTTACGGGAAATTGATGAAGGCATATTACAAGAGTGATGTGGCTTCTTCATCAGATAGCACCAAAACTAATGCAAACTCCAAGGATATTCTTTCAAAGCTTACAGAAGCCAAGAAGCCTGTGACAGATACAGAGAAGGCTAATGCGGATAATAAGGAAACTACCGCTACAGCAACTGCATCTCAGTCAAAGGTTTCATCTGCCAAGGATTATCTTGATGTGATAATGGAAAGCACAAAGCAGCTGTATGCAAATACCGGAGGATACAATGATCCGTCCTCAGCGGTGGCAGGTGCGATGTTCAGTGCCGAAGTTTGATGCAGTTTAATATTATAAGAGTTATCAAAAGACCTTTTATCGTTTGTCGGTAAAAGGTCTTTTGTTTGTCGGGTTTTTTATGAATTCATATATGCTAGAATTATTGTAGTATACTATGTCAAAGGAAAAGAAATCATTATGAAGAAACAGGCATTTAATCCATATCTCCCTTCATGGGAGTATATACCGGACGGCGAGCCATATGTTTTTAATGACAGGGTTTATATATATGGATCGCATGATTTATACAACGGACATGTTTTCTGTCTGGGAGATTATGTATGCTATTCGGCTCCTGTAGATGATCTTGGCAACTGGAGATATGAAGGCGTTATATATCCTAAGACATCTGATCCGTTAAACAGGGACGGAAAAATGTGTCTTTATGCTCCCGATGTGACTGTGGGACCCGATGGCAGATATTATCTGTACTATGTACTGGATCATGTTTCGGTAGTATCTGTGGCAGTCTGTGACAGTCCTGCAGGAAGATATGAATTTTACGGATATGTTCATTATGAGGACGGAACCAAGCTGGGAGAAAAAGAGGGTGATGAGCCTCAGTTTGATCCGGGAGTGCTCACAGAAGGAGATGTCACTTATCTTTATACCGGATTTTGCGGAAGAGGAGATAAATCTAGAACAGGAGCTCAGTGCACCGTACTTGATAAGGACATGCTCACTATCTTGAAAGCACCTGTTATAGTCGCACCGGGATGTGAATACGGGGAAGGGACCGGCTTTGAGGGACATACTTTTTTTGAAGCCCCTTCGATAAGAAAAATTGATGATACATATTATCTTATATATTCATCTACATGGATGCATGAGCTTTGTTATGCGACAAGCAAATCACCTGATAAGGATTTTGTATATGCAGGAGTGATAGTAAGCAACACTGATATTGGTATAGACAGTTACAAGCCTGCTAAAAGGATAGTGGCTTACGGCGGTAATAACCATGGAAGTATCGTAAAGATAGGTGATGAATGGTATATATTCTATCACAGACAGACTAACGGAACATGGTATTGCAGACAGGGATGTGCAGAAAAGATAACTGTTGACGAAAACGGACATATTGCCCAGGTTCCTATGACCAGCTGCGGACTTAACGGTAAACCGCTTAAGGGCGAGGGTAAGTATCCGGCATACATCGCCTGTCATCTGTTTACTGATGATATGGCTCCTTATGTTGGACCAGGTCAGCCAAGGATCATGCAGGATGGTAAAGACGGGGATGAGAATCCAGGATATATCGGCGATATAAGAAATAACACTACAGCCGGATTCAGATCATTTGACTGTAAAGGAGTTAAAAAGATGGCCGTAACGGCAAGAGGATATTTAAGCGGCGGAAAGATCGAAATAATCGACGGACTTGATGGTGGTATAATAGGTTCTATAGAAGATATTCCCAATTCAAATGTTTGGGAACGTTATGAGACAAACGTTGATCTTAAAGACGGAGTACATGACATTTATATAAGATATATGGGCTTTGGAAACAATGTGAATATCGCCTCCATAGAATTTATCCTGTAAGGGAATATATAAAAAGTAGATTGAAGGAGAACAAAAAAGATGCTTAGAGTTACGGAGACTGAAAACGGTAAGGTTAGAGGAATTGAAGCTGCGGATCCAAGGATAACCACATATAAAGGTATACCCTTTGCTGCACCTCCTGTGGGAAAGAACAGATGGAGAGCGCCTCAGCCTGCTTCAAACTGGGAAGGAATAAGGGACTGTTTCAGATTTGCACCTATTTCCGTTCAGGACACTCCGGGACTGGGAACTGATATATACTGCAAGGAATGGCATGTGGATCCTGAGATCGAGATGAGTGAAGACTGTCTCTATCTTAATGTGTGGACGCCTGCTAAGAGCAAGGATGAGAAGCTTCCGGTAGTGATATGGTTCTTCGGAGGGGCTTTGCAGTGGGGGTATCCTTCCGAGATGGAATTTGACGGTGAGAGAATCGCAAGAAGAGGTGTTGTTGTCGTATCTGTAAATTACAGACTGGCGGCACTGGGATTTATGACACACCCCCAGATCATAAAGGAACAGCCTGACTTCCCGGCAAACTTCGGTAATCTTGACCAGCAATATGGAATCCAGTGGGTTCACAGGAACATAGCAAACTTTGGCGGTGATCCGGACAATGTGACTATAGCGGGTCAGTCTGCAGGTGGCGGAAGCGTTTTAAGTCAGATCGCATATGAAGGAAATAAAGGACTGTTTAGCAAAGCCATAATAGAAAGCGGTATCGTAAAGAGTATTGACGGAAATTTCGGTCTTACAAAACCATGTTCTCTTGAAGAAGCAGCAAAGAAGGGTGAAAGATTCTTTGAAGTTCTGGGTGTTAAGACACTTGAAGAAGCAAGAGAACTCGATGCGTTTTATATAAGAGATAAATATGCCGAGTTTTGCGGAAATGATTTCACTCCCATAGGAATGTTAAAAAGATTCATGACCGTTAAGGATGATACATTCTGTAAGGGTGATCCATATGATGCGATAGCTGCCGGCAAAGCAAACCCTGTTGCGATAATGGCAGGCAATACCGCTGATGAGTTCCCGGAGCTCAGTGCAAACTG
>JAGCXJ010000214.1 GCA_017961385.1 Lachnospiraceae bacterium | reverse complement strand
TCGAACATTTTTTCGGAACAAATTTTCGATTTTCTATTTTCAACTGAAATTATTTTTGTTATAATACGAATAGAAGTTCGGTTTTACTATAGAAACTTTGATTATTGAAAGGAAAAGGAATATGACACGTGGAAAAATAAGCCCTAAACAGAGACAGATTCTTGAATATATTAAAGAAGAGATTCTTAAGAGAGGCTACCCTCCGGCCGTCAGAGAAATCTGTGCTGCCGTAGACCTTAGTTCTACCTCTTCTGTTCATGCACATCTTGCTACACTGGAAAAAAACGGATATATAAGAAGAGATCCCACAAAACCGCGTGCGATTGAAATATGTGATGACAGTTTTCAGATGGTAAGAACAGAGATGGTTTCTCTTCCGGTGATCGGACAGGTCGCTGCCGGCTCTCCTATTCTGGCAGAGGAAAACATCGAAAGTTATTTCCCTGTACCGGCTGAGATGATTCCTTCCGGAGAACCTTGTTTTTGTTTAAAAGTCAAAGGTGATTCAATGATAAATGTTGGAATCTACTCTAATGATCAGATTTTTGTTCAAAGTTGTAACAGTGCCAAAAACGGTGATACTGTTGTTGCACTTATAGATGATTCCGCTACTGTTAAGACTTTCTATAAAGAGAAAGATCATATCAGACTTCAGCCCGAAAATGATACCATGGATCCTATAATAGTTGATGACTGCAAGATACTTGGCAAGGTATTCGGTGTATTCAGATTATACAAATAAACAAATATACAGCAAAAAACCAAGAGTTTATGCTCTTGGTTTTTTGTTTATCTTCTTTTCATATCAATTGTAAAGAATTTGACTTTTATAGCAAATTCCTTATTGAGTTACATCTATCAACCATCCAGGCAGCCAATGCTTGAGCATGTTTTCAAGTTCAAGAGGTACGATAGGTTTAGAAATATAATCATCGAATCCCAGTCGTACATATTCTTCTTTTGCCCCTGATAATGCATTTGCTGTAAGAGCGATCACCGGAGTCTTGTTTATAAGCTTCTGATCTTTTAGGATTCTCAGACATTCAGTACCGTCCATTTCAGGCATCATATGGTCGAGCAGAATGACATCGTAAAACTCGTTTCTGACTTTATCAAGGCATTCCTGACCACTATGCGCAAAATCGATCCTTATGTCAGTAGCTTTAAGAAGATTCTTTACAACAATAAGGTTCATGTTATTATCATCAACGGCCAGGATCTTAGCTCTAGGTGCCTTAAAGGTCGGCTTATAGCTGCTCGTCTTTGCAGAAGGCTTATTGAATTTAAAGTCAAACTCTCCTATCTCATCATGCTTAACAACCTTCTGAGGGATCGTAACAATAAATTCACTTCCTTTACCGTAATCACTAACAACATCAATCTTACCATGCATCAGTTTTACATATCCGCCGACGATAGCAAGACCCAGACCGGTGCCTTCAATATTCTTATTATGCGCTTCTTCAAGTCTCTGGAATGAAGTAAAGAGTTTGTTTATGTCAGTCTTCTTAATTCCTCTTCCGGTATCCTTAACGCTTATCTTAAGATCAATCTGCGATTTGCTTCTGTTTACAAAATCAACATTTACCGTTATAGTGCCGGTCTCTGTGTATTTAACTGCGTTAGTCAGAAGATTTAGCACTATCTGTCTGATCCTAACTTCATCACCATACAGATAATTAGGGATCTGAGGATTTATCTTAAGCTTTAATCCCAGGTTCTTCTTTCCCGCTCTGTCCTTGATCATATTCATTAGATCATTGCAAACGGTACTGAGCTGATATTCCACCCTGATTATCGCTACTTTACCAGACTCGATCTTTGAAAGATCCAGAATATCGTTAATAAGAGCAAGCAGCATGCTTCCCGAACTAGCTATATTGCGTGAATACTCTGAAATCTGTTCATTGTCACTCTCACGCTGGATCATTTCATTCATTCCGAGTACGGCATTTATCGGGGTACGTATCTCGTGCGACATATTTGATAGGAATTCAGATTTTGCTTTTACGGCATTTCTTGCTTCATCAACCTTTGTCTCAACCACGCGAAGCATATCATCGAGGCTTCGCTCCTGCTCCATACTCTTGAATCTTTCATGAAGGACCAGCTTAACTACCTGTCTTCCTATATAGTTCGCACCAAGGAACATAAAGAAAATGATAAGAAACTGTACTTCATCAAGCGTAACTCGATCATTTATACGCTCATAGAAGAATAAAAATGTAAGTAAGATTATACAGAAAAAATTCTGGAACAGTAAAAATTCGGGATCCAGATATACAAGGCAAAGCATTGATTCCAAAAACAGCATGCCTATAAAAAGAATTATCGAATTCCAGGTGAAATACATGCATAAACTTGCAAGGCAATAAGTAACCAGGTAGAACCTCTTGTATTTATGCATATCAAGTATATTGGAATCAAGCAAAAATCCCGGCAGGATACCAAGCAGAATAAAGAAAACAAACAGAATAATCTTCGTCGGTTTTCTCATATCAGGATCTCCGTAAATACCTATAAGGCATACGATGACACTGAGATAATAAAATATTATATTACAAAAGCGTGCATAACTATTGTTCATCCAAAGTTACCCCCTTCGGTACAACAAAATGCAGTCCTTTTTTCACCATCTCAAGCTTAACGGTACCGCCGAATGTCAGCAGTTCTCCGTCAACATTATACTTGATAGGACCATCATTGATCCTCCTGATATAAATACACTGAGCATCTCCGTACTCTGCAGTATACTTCATTTTGTAATATTTCTTTTTTATCAGATTGAAAGCTATAGGTATGCTCCAGAATCTTCTTGCATCAGCACGAAGCAGCAGGTATTTGCCGACTCCGTCATTTACAATAGCTTCATCGTATACGCATACATTTCCGCCCAAAACATTGCCGTTTCCATAGAAGATCTCGGTGAAATCATCAACATAGTGCTTATCTCCGATAGTAACTTCGCACTTTGTTGTTCTTGCTTTAAGCAATGCTACAGGTAAAGCCCACAAATAAGGAGAAATATTGCCGATCGTATTTAAAAATCTATATTTCTCCATGCACTCAATAAGCGCCGAATCTATACCCATAGAAAAAGTATTAAGCGCAATACCTTTATTATTGTATCTGATGTAATCTACATCTATGACATCACCATAGATGAGTTCCTCAAGTACACTGAAACGTTTTTGTTCGTTCTTTGGAAAAACTTTAAGAAAATCGTTTGAAAGTCCACATGGAAAGAAGGCAACCTCAACATTGTCAAGATTGTCTATGTCATTAAGAATATTCCTGATGGTTCCGGATCCGCCACAGCAATAAATTCTAAGTTTCTCGTCTTCAAATATATGCTGGATCCTGTTTATGAGCTCGCCTTCATACCCCGCATTTCTTGTATCAAAGATATAGTATTCAATATCCTTGAACTCAGAGATCTTTTTGCGAAGCTTTTCAGCAAAATCGCCTCTTCCGGCCATCGGATTGACTATAAATACATGAATCATGATATTAACCCCTCAATACCAAGATTAAGGCAGAGATATAACTTTTCCGCCCTTCCATATATGATCTAGATCATAGAAGCTTCTGCTTTCTTTATCAAATATATGTATAATAATATCACTATAATCCAATAATATCCAGTTTGCTGTATTATATCCTTCTATATGCTTAGGCTTGATCCCTTTCTTTGAGAGTTCCTCTTCAACAAAATCAGCCATAGCATGAATCTGGTTTGCATTGCTTCCGCTCGCTATAACAAAGTAATCAGCCATTATCGAAAGATCTGATATATCGATAATAGATACATCCTCAGCTTTCTTTTCTTCGAGCTTAGCCTTTATAAGTTCAAGTAATTCTTCCATATTATTTCCTGTCATTTTTTAGTAATTCATCCCTATAAAACATATAGGATTCTTTAGTCATTGGATCCTGTTTTTTACCTATATCACTTAGATGCGTAAGAGTATGCTCATATACTCTCACAAGACATCTGTCTATATCCTTAAAAGCCATCTGCCTGATATTCGGCAGATCAGGATCATGATTTCTGTTTGGCTCAATATAATCTGAAATAAAGATGATCTTTTCAAGAAGACACATCCCAGGGTGTCCTGTAGTATGCCATCTTACAGCCGCAATAACGTCTTTATCGTCTTCATCATACTCTTCTTTTGCCAGAAACTCACCCATCTTGGCATGTATAAGTCCCGGCGTTTCTTTTTCAATATCAGTAAGTTCTATCTTGTTCTTTTCACAGAATTCAATATTTTCCTTATCATTAAGATATTTTCCGCAATCATGCAAAAGTCCAGCGCGAAATGCCTTATCCATGATCGATGGATCATAACACATAGCCAATGAAGCTGCAGTATATGCTACTCCCATAGTATGAACAAAACGTCCTGATTTTAAAGTTTTTTTCAGTTTTTGTGTTATCTCATCAATGTCCATATGAAGATCAGTCTCTGTACAGATTGAATTTATTAATGTAATTCAGGGTATCGTCAGTAACCATGTATCTTATTGATTTACCCTCTTTGATCCTTGCTCTGATCTCGGTCGAAGAAATATCTATATACGGACATGTCAGGACATTTATAGTTGCTTTATACTTCTTTGTAAGTTCTTCAGCTTTTTCTTTGAGTTCCTCAAGGCTCTGCCCTTTTCTTACTGCAACAAGAATTGAAGCATTGCTCATAATGGACTGAGTATTCTTCCACTCCTCTATCTGAAACAAAGAATCAGCTCCGACTATCAGATAGTATTCTGTGTCTGGATTCATCCTCTTTAACTCTTCGAGTGTTTCATATGTGTATGAATTTCCAGGACGATCTGTTTCTATAGTAGAAAGTGCAAAATGAGGATTATCGTCTATAGCACCACCAGTCATTGTTATACGCTTTTTTTTGTCCAAAACAATACTGGGATCCTTAAAATGGCTTATTCCTGTTGGTATAAAAAGTATCTCATCAAGCTTATACTCGTCATATGCATGCTCAGCTAAAATAAGATGTCCGATATGGATAGGATTAAATGTTCCGCCAATAATACCGACTTTTTTGTTTGTTTTCATTTTTTCCCTCATTTCATAATGGTAATACTATCTTAGGATCCTTTTTGTCGGGCTTGTATAGTACTATCTTTTTACCTATGACCTGAACGACCTGCGAACCTGTTCTGTCAGCTAAAACTTCAGCTATTGATCGAGGATCATCCAAGCAGTTCTTTAGAACTGATATCTTGATCAGTTCTTTTGTATTGAATGCTTCTGCTATTGCCTGTGTATATTCCGGTGTTATCGAAGATTTTCCAACCTGAAAGATCGGTTCGATATTCATCGCCAGGCCTTTTAGATATGAGCGCTGTTTGCTGGTCATCACATCAACTCCTTAATACTGATATTTTATCACTTATTTGTAATAATCAAAAGAAAAACCATACATCCTTACAGTATCTCCCTCATTAATTCCAAGCTCCTCTAACTGTTTTAAGATGCCGTTCTCTTTAAGAAAATTCTGGAAGAAAACAAAACCTTTTTCACTCTCAAGATTTGTATATCCCAGCATTTTTTCAATACGCGGTCCTTCGACAACATATTCATTTTCTTCTTCATCGTATTCTACAGTAAATGGTTCATCATAAATGATGTTTTCAGTAAAGTCATATTCGCTGTCAAATACCACAGGATCATCGCCTATCTCGTCTAGCATCTCTCTAACACGATACAAGACTTTAGATATTCCTTCACCGCTTATCGCGCTTATAGGATAAACCTCGTAACCTTTAGGCTCAAATTCTTTTTTGATGCGATCAATGACCTCATCCTTACTGTCGATTATAAGATCGGTTTTATTGGCTGCGATCACCTGCGGACGTTTTGCAAGATCTTCGCTATAATTTGCAAGTTCCCTGTTTATAGCATAAATATCTTCTATAGGATCTCTTCCTTCGCATCCCGATGCATCAACAACATGTATTATGACTTTGGTCCTTTCTACATGTCTTAAGAACTGATGACCAAGTCCAACGCCTTCGCTCGCACCATCTATAAGTCCCGGAATGTCAGCTATAACAAATCCTTTGGCATCATCAAGATCAACAACACCAAGATGAGGATTCAGCGTCGTAAAATGATAATTTGCGATCTTAGGCCTTGCATTGCTTACTTTAGTAAGAAATGTACTCTTTCCCACGTTTGGATAACCGACAAGACCTACATCTGCCAGTACTTTGAGTTCCAAAATGAGGTTAAGTTCCTTTGCAGGCTGACCGGGCTGAGCATATTTTGGAGCCTGCATCTTGCTTGTCGCATAATGCTGATTCCCGTTTCCGCCTTTTCCGCCTGTAAGCAGAACAAATCTTCTGTTCTCCCTGCTCATATCTGTAATTATCTTGCCGGATTCTGCTTCCTTGATAACCGTTCCTTCCGGAACCTTGAGTACGATGTCTTCACCGTTCTTTCCATGACAGTTTCTCTTCTTTCCGTCCTCGCCATGGCCGGCCAGGTATTTTCTGACATTTCTGAAGTCAACAAGGGTATTTAGGCCGTCATCGATCTCAACTATAACACTTCCGCCGTCTCCACCGTCTCCGCCGTCAGGACCTCCGTTAGGCACATATTTTTCTCTTCTGAATGATATATGTCCATCGCCGCCTTTACCGCTTCTGACATAGATGGTAGCTCTGTCTGCAAACATAACCAGTAACCTTTCTACTGATAAAAAAGCTCCAAACCTAAGTCTGGAGCTTTTGATCATAAACTATTATTCTTCAACCGGATAAACACTTGCCTGCTTCTTGTCTCTTCCAAGTCTCTCGAATCTAAGAATACCGTCTGTAAGTGCGAATAATGTATCATCACCGCCACGACCTACGTTGACACCAGGATGTATCTTAGTTCCGCGCTGTCTGTAAAGTATGTTACCGGCTTTAACGAACTGTCCGTCAGCTCTCTTAGCGCCAAGTCTTTTTGCTTCTGAATCTCTACCGTTCTTAGTAGAACCTACACCCTTTTTATGAGCGAAGAATTGAAGGTTTAACTTAAGCATAACTACACCTCCTCAAATCTAATATCAATATACTTATTTCCGTATTCGTCCTGTATCTGTTTCAAACCAAGAAGCATGGAATCGACAATGAGTTGAGATTTCTCGGAAGGTGTGTTCTTAAAAACACATCTGATAAGACCGCTCTTCTCATCTATGGTCACATCTATTTTCTCGTTGCACAACTCTTCAAGCGAATTGATTGTATTGCTGACAAGAATCGATATGGCTGAACAAACTATATCTATGCCGGATCTTGCATATCCCGCATGACCGCTTGCTTCAAATGCTTTGGTTTTGTTTTCAATCTGCCAGATACGTACAGTGGTCATCTATTAACTCCAAACAACAATTAAGCGTTGATCTTGTCAATCTTTACCTGTGTGTAAAGCTGTCTGTGACCATTCTTCTTGTGGTAACCAGATTTTCTCTTGTACTTGTAAACGATTACCTTCTTAGCCTTAGCCTGATCCATAACAGTAGCAGTTACTGTAGCCTTTGCTACATCGTCTCCGCACTTAAGATCTGAATCTTTTACAGCAAGAACAGTATCAAATGTTACTGTAGAGCCAACTTCAGCATCGAGCTTCTCAACTTTGATGCAATCGCCCTCTTCAACTTTGTACTGCTTTCCGCCTGTTGCAATGATTGCGTACATAGGTTTTCCCTCCTATCTAAGTGTAAAACACTTTTCTCGCTAACTATGGCGGTGCATAGGCACACTTATAGCCTCGTTACGCGGCATACTCATATATATTATCATCGCTCTTTACATAAGTCAAGCCATTTTCTTTGAGATTTTGCGAAAAATCCCGCCGAAAATGGCCCGAATTAATGTATAGAAATATTGGAATAGGCTGAATTAGAACTGTGAATTATCTTCAATCGTTTCTACAGGTGTTTCAACTACTTCGTCGTCATTGTCATACATGAATACTGCCAATGCAATGAATACTGCCTGAAGAATGAAGTTTGCCCAAAATCCTATCAATGAAGGCTTGATCAGTCCGATTACGAAAACAATAACATGTATCGGGAACTTGGCAATCACTGTCATCCTGTAACGCTGAACTCCATCAAGCTGTTTTCCGAAAATACTTGCAAACATCATTGTAAACAGCTGCATGATAAGCGCTACGAAATAGAATACTCCGATTGAAACAAATGCCCAAAGAATAACACACAGAATAGCGATATTCTTTATCATAGGCAAAAACTCATCACAGAGTTTATCTTTTGATATTGTAAAATTATTAAGATCAGAATACTTAAATGCCTGAATCTGACCGTTGTTATACATACCAAATGAATACTTACCGATTATGATAACAGACTGATAATTACCGTCAAGAACTATTTCCTTAACGTCATCATCTGTAACATTTTCGATGCTGTCATCGATATTTACATATACGTTATCTTCATCAAATGAAAACGGCTTCTCGATCTCAAATTCGCCACCCATTAATTCAAATTCAGGGCAGTTGTCTCTTATTTCATCGGTAACATCGTTCATTGCCACATTTACTTTAACTGCATTGATACAAGCCATTATCAGGAAACAAATCAACAATGCACCAAAAATCTTTCCTGCAGACTCCTTAATGATCTGCTTGTACTTTGGCGGTACAAAAGAAAATACCGGTATTGCAAAAAAATTCATCTTCTTCTCTTCCATTCTCTTACTCCCCTCTGATCTAAGGTTATTTTGTTATGATACCATGATAACATGACAAAGCAAATTGTAAAATATACAAAGCAAACAAAAAGCACTCTCTATTTACCTAATATTTCGTAAATAGGTGGCTTTATTTTTCTTCTTACTATCTCTACTAAGCCAAGAGATGTCATATCCACATAATCACATCTTACAGGATCATTTATAAGCTGGGACTTAAGATATTCTATCAGTTCTTGTTTTGAATCCTCTTTCTGCATATTTATGAAATCAACTATAATGATCCCCGAAATATTTCTCAGTCTGAGCTGCCTGGCTATCTGATATGCGGCTTCCTTATTAATCTGAAGTATATTGACTTCTCTTTCCTTGCCTGAGATATTCTTAGCTGAATTAACATCTATCACCGTAAGTGCCTCAGTATGCTCAATAAGAATATTTCCGCCGGATTTTAACCACACATTTCTACTAAGAACTTCCTGTATCTTAGTTTCCAGACTATACAGTTTGGTCAATGGGTAATCATCATTATAAAACTTGCTGGGATAAATCTCTTTTATTTCATCAAATACTGTCTCATTGTCAGTAAGGACTCTTTCGAAACTGTTCTTTGGCAGGCTCTGCAGAAATCTGATATATCCTTTATCCGAAGTAAAACACAGAGACGGTGCTTTTCTCATGCTGCAGGTTTTAATGATCTCATGAAGTCTTTCGCTTAATGTATAAGCTTCATCAGTTATCAATGATATATCATCAACATTTGCCGCATTTGTTCTTACGGTAAAGCATAGATCCGTATCTTCAGGGATCGCTTTTCTTAATTCACTTCTTTTATTTCCGCTTATCTTTCTGCTGATATTAACTGCCTTATCATCATAGATAGCAACGCAATACTGTCCCGGAACAGATAATCTGCATGTCAATACAGCTTCTTTGTTCTTTGAAGCTTCTTTGATGACCTGAACGGCAATTTGCATCCCTTCGGTCACTTTCAGTTTCGGATATATATCATTAAAGCTAAGAAAACCCAACGTATCCTTTTTAAATTCAACAAAACATGCATCCAGGTTTTTAACCACATGTTTCACGATCCCGACATAGATATTTCCTGTAATATCTTCATTTGGCTTATCAACAGAAAGTCGTTCCATTTTTGAATCAACATCCAGCCATGATACGATATTACCCTGATATTCAGTTATACAAAC
>JAGCXJ010000213.1 GCA_017961385.1 Lachnospiraceae bacterium | reverse complement strand
GGGATATACAGAGTTTTGCGTCAGGAATCGACAAAACTGAACCTTAATGGTTATAAGTATGTAAATTTTGAAGAGGATGTCGGAGATACGGGACTTCGAAAAGTCAAAGAATCCTATGGACCGGAATTCATGATAGATAAGTATATTGTGACAGAAAAATAAAACGGGAGAAATTTTGTATGAACAGTTCTTTAAAAGGCAGGATCGGTATTAAAGGGTTAGCAACACTCGGTCTTATATTCATAACATTCTTAGCTGCGATCCAGTACGTGTTTTTAAACACTGTTCCGGAAACGGTATCTTCTTTTACATTTGTATGTGTGACAAACCTGATAGGTATTGCAGTACTTTTTGTAAGCAGGATCAGACAGATACTTAAGATATCGAAGAGAACACTTAAAAAAGGTGCGTTTTTTGCTGTTTTGTTAACCGGATTCAATGTCTTTGTTCTTCTTGGATCTCAGGGAATGGATTCACTTGTAATATCCAGTGTAGTCAGTCTGTATTTTGTTTTCATAACCCCGATACTTCTGCTCATTCGCAAGAAGGTCAATTTCATGTCGGGCATAGCGACAGTCATGGCTATCATAGCTCTGCTTCTTATGTTTGGAGGCAATGCCGAAGCTCTGTTCCAGTCAAAGAAAGTCATCTACCTTTTTATTGGCGATATTTTCTTTGCATCTTATGTTGTAAGCGTATCGGTAATGGGTGAAGATGAAGACAGTACGCTTCTTACATTTTCACAGATGCTGTTCTCGGTTGTATTTTCTCTGATCGGACTGATCATTGAGGTGTCAATGGGCAAAGCAACATTCAGCCTGCCTTTAGACAGAAGCTTTTGGATCAGTGCGATATTCATCGGTATATTCATCCGTGCAGTATATGGTCTGTTACAGATAACATGTCAGAAGTATGTATCGGCTCTGAGTGCTTCTCTGATATTCTCCACAGAGATAATCATAACAATGCTAATGAATCCCATCATGAGCAGATTGCTTAATACAAGCTATGCACCTGCTACATTTTATCAGATCGTAGGTGCCGTGCTGTTGATCATAGCAACTCTTGCCGTAGATGAGAATATAATGAGCAAGTTTGGCTATACCGGAATGGAAGATAATTCTGTAGCCAAGAAGATGGTGAAGAATACTCTGGTATTCTCGCTTGTTACACTTGTATTATCTACGATCACGGCTTTGTTAGCCATATATTCCATACGTGATTCGACTGTAGACGGTTTTACTAAATTGGGTGATAATGCATCAGGTATAAGTACGTCAGCCATGACCGAAGAACTCGAGAACAGTATAATTCAGCAGGTTGAAGATAAGGCTAAGTTGGCTGAGCAGAAACTTATGGCATATTCAAATGCGATGGAGTATGCTTCGGATTATGCACATGCCTTATATGTAAATGCAGACGAATATCCAAAGAGAGAAGTTGATTTTGCAAAGGCTGAAAATGCCGGGAAATGGGCAATGCAGCTAATGCTCGAAGATAAAAACAAGAACTATGATAATCTGCGTTCCGAGTGTGAACTTCTTGGAAATATGGAAGATATTTTTGCAACGATCGTCCGTAATAATGACTTTGTTACCACTATCTATATGGCAACGGAAAGCGGACTGATGATAAGCTATGATGAATTCTCTCAACTGGCCGTTGGCGAAGAGAATCATTATTGGGGATACAAGGATTCTATCTGGTACACGCAGGCCAAAGAGACGGGAAAAGCCTCATTTACCGATACATATTGGGATCAGTACGGAAGAGGTCTTACCATCACATGCGTAGCTCCCTTTTATGATTCGTACAACAGATTCGCAGGATGTGTGGCAGTCGATGTACTCATGACAGATCTTAACAACTCGATGATAAATGATGGCATTGTTGATCCGAATGTTGCAACACTCATAGATGATGAAGGCAATGTTATCGCAAGTAAAGAGCTTGATATCGATGCACAGGAAAGCTACAGCATCTTTGATGATGACAGAGGAGATCTTCTTAAAAATATCGGACATGAGATCATAGATAAGAGAGATGGAATTATATATACGGTTGATGATGAAGAAGAGGTATATGTAGCGTTCGGAACTATAGATTCCACGAATTGGACAATATGCATCGCAAGTCCTGTATCTTCAGTCATTGCACCCGCATTGGCTATCAGGGAGAGTATAGATTCAAATACCTCTACTTTAGTGGATACTGTTATTCGAGGAGTGCTTCTGGTAATACAGAATCTGCTGGTACTGACAGCGGTGATACTATTCATTCTCATGCTTACGGCAGGCCGTTTCTCAAGAAGGATCTCCGATCCGTTAAAGAAGCTTACCTCGGATGTCATGGAGATAAGTACGGGCAACTTTGACAAACGTACCGATGTATCCACTGATGATGAGATCGGAAGTCTGGCTGATTCATTCAACAACATGACAGACTCTCTGCAGAAATATATCAAAGATCTTAAAGAAGTTACTGCCAAGGAACAGCGTATAGCCGGTGAATTAAGTGCAGCTACTGATATTCAGGCAAGTATGCTTCCAAGAGATTTCGCACAATTTTGCAAGGACAGGCCGTTTACGATATATGCGTCAATGGACCCCGCAAAGGAAGTTGGAGGAGACTTCTACGATTACTTCATGATAGATGACACTCACCTTGGACTTGTTATGGCAGATGTAAGCGGCAAGGGTGTACCTGCAGCTCTGTTTATGGTCATTGCAAAGACACTTATCAAGAACAGGGCATTAATGGGAGGCGGTCCCAGCGAGATACTTGAGTATGTCAATAATCAGCTGTGCGAAGGCAATGATGAAGGATTGTTTGTTACGGTATGGTTCGCGATACTTGATCTGACAACCGGAAAAGGTATGGCTGTAAATGCAGGACATGAGTATCCTGCAATTCGCAGTGCGACAGGTGAGTATGAACTGTTAAATGATGAACACGGTGTAGTGGCAGGTGTAATGGAGGATGTACATTATAAGGAATACGAATTCGCGCTTGAAAAAGGCGGAGCGCTCTTTGTATATACCGACGGAGTACCGGAGGCAACTGCAGCTAACGATGAG
>JAGCXJ010000017.1 GCA_017961385.1 Lachnospiraceae bacterium | reverse complement strand
CGGAAAGATATTTATCATAAACATTGAAGACGCTATCAGGATTCGTACAGGCGAGAGAGGTGTCAAGGCACTGTAGGCGGAGGTGTTCACATGGGAACAATAGTAGAATTATCAGGTGTAAACAAATTATATGGTACGAACCATGTGGTAAAGGACTTAAACATAACTGTTGATGAAGGCGAATTCCTTACTCTCCTTGGCTCATCCGGCTGCGGAAAGACGACAACGTTAAGAATGATAGCAGGCTTTGAGGAACCGACAACGGGATCCATCAAGGTTGAAGGAGAGTCTATAGAGGAAAAGGAGCCTTTTGAAAGAAACGTTAATACAGTATTTCAGACATATGCACTGTTTCCGCATAAGACTATATTCGACAACATAGCATATGGCTTAAAGATGAAAAAGGTGCCAAAGGATGAGATTAGACAGAGAGTCCTTGAGATGATGGATATGGTTCAGCTCACCGGTTTTGAGAACAGATATCCCAGTCAGTTGTCCGGCGGTCAGAAGCAGAGGGTAGCGATAGCAAGAGCACTTATAAACAGACCGAGAGTCCTTCTGCTCGATGAACCTTTGGGAGCACTGGATCTGAAGCTTAGAAAGCAGATGCAGCTTGAGCTTAAGAGACTGCAAAAGAAGTTAAATATCACATTTATATATGTAACGCATGATCAGGAAGAGGCACTCACCATGAGTGACAGGATAGCCATAATGCATGACGGTGTTGTTGATCAGCTGGCCTGTCCCAAGGACATATATGAGCATCCTGCAACGAGATTTGTCGCAACCTTTATAGGAGAGACAAATATCTACGACGGATGTGTGACCAGTATCACGGACGGGATCGCAACTGTTACACTTGAAAATGGTGCGGTAAGAGTTAAATGTGATAAGAGTTTTTCAATACTTGAATATGCAACAGTTTCGGTAAGACCTGAGAACATGAGATTTGACACAAAGCCGCATGAGGGATTTGAGCTTGTTGCAGTGGTCAAAGACTTTATATATGTGGGTTCAGTGCTTAAATGCATAGTTTCACTTCCAAACGGAAACGAGCTTAAGATAGAAAGATTATCAGGTCAGGAGCTACCGACTATAGGAAGCAGGATATATCCGTACTGGGAGCCTGAAGACGGAGTGCTCATTCATAATGACAGTTACAAGATCTTTAAGGCTTTGGATGAGATCAAGCTTGCATAAAAAGTGATCTATACGAAAGGAGTGCCGATGATGAAGAAAAGATCAAAGCATGAATTCAAATCGAATACGATGCCGGCAATGGTAACGGTAGGACCGGTGGCGATACTTCTTTTGTTTTTGGTAGTGGCTCCTCTTATATTTGTAGCGGTCATGAGTTTTTGTCAGACCGATGAGTTCTACAACGTGGTATACAGATTCACTGCTGTAAACTATGGCAAACTTGTTTCTGAGGACTATTTAAAGATATATGCGCAGTCACTGCTCATCGCATTTGTGACCACACTTATCTGTGTTCTGGTGGGATATCCGTTCGCATATGTAATAGCAAGGACAAAGAGCAAAAAGAAACAGTTATTCTATATGCTCGTCATCATACCATTTTGGACAAACTCACTTATAAGGATATACGGCTGGAGGACATTTCTTGGAAACAGCGGGTGGTTAAACAAACTGTTAATGACTATCGGAGTAGTCAGTGAACCGGTTGAGTTTTTGTATAAGACGGGAACTACCGTGCTTGGTATGGTTTATTGCTTTATACCTTTTATGGTCCTTCCGCTCTATACAGCGATAGAGAAACTGGATGACAGCCTTCTTGAGGCATCGAGCGATCTTGGAGCAAAGCCCGTAAAGACACTGTTTGAAGTGATCCTTCCTTTAACGGCCAGCGGGATATTCTCAGGATGCATAATGGTGTTTATACCGTGTCTTGGTTATTTCTTTGTATCGAATATATTAGGCGGCGGAAACACGGATATGATAGGTAATCTCATTGAGAGACAGTTTAAGAGTGCAAACAACTGGCCGCTGGGTGCGGCACTTTCGATAATACTCATCCTGGTGACTCTGTTGCTTGTAAAGATATATCAGAAGCTTGGCGGAGATATGGACAGCCTGGGAGTATAGGAGGCGCGTATGAGAAAAGCAAGAAAAGAAAAAAGAAAGATAAGCTTAAGTGTTGCCTTTTGTTCAATGGTATATCTGTTCTTATTTCTTCCCATATTCGTGGTTGTGGCCAATTCGTTTAACGCAACGACAACGAAGCCGTATCTGAGCTGGAAGGGATTCTCATTTGACTGGTATATAAAGCTCTGGAGCAACTCATCTTTACTTGAGTCATTCGGAAATACGATTATCATCGCAGTAGTGAGCACGATCCTTTCGACAGTCATAGGAACGCTCGGTGCGGTAGGTATATACAGATATAAATTCAAGGGTAAAGGTATCATAAATGCATTTTTATATATTCCCGTAGTTATACCTGAGATTGTTATAGGCATAGCATTGCTTACGATCTTTACCAACGTGAACATTCCAAGAGGAATGGTGACACTTATATTATCACATGTGAGTTTCAGTGTTCCGTATGTGATATTCAATGTGAGAGCCAGACTTTCAGGTTATGACAAGTCGATAGAAGAAGCAAGTATGGATCTGGGAGCCAACAGGGTAGTTACTTTCTTTGAGATAACTCTTCCGGTCCTGGCACCTGGAATAGCAGGCGGTGCACTGCTGGCATTTACCCTTTCAATTGATGATGTTATCATCAGCTACTTTGTAAACGGACAGACAAAGACATATCCCTTAAAGGTTATGGAAAGTATTAAGAGCGGTGTTTCTCCGGATGTTAACGCTCTATCCACTTTGGTGCTCATAGGTACTATCGGACTGGTGTATCTGACACAGAGCGGTGTTTTATCCGGTAAGCATAAAAAAATCTGACATCAGATTTTAGAGGAGGACAATATTATGAAGAAAAAGATTTTAGCAGCATGGATATCGTTGTCTTTGATAGTTGTGAGCCTGACAGGATGCGGCTCAGCAGCTTCAGAGAGTGCCTCAAAAGATCAGGGTGAATTGAATCTGTTTGTATGGACTGAGTATCTGCCTGATTCTGTGGTCGAGAAGTTTGAGAAGGAGACCGGTATAAAGGTAAATGTTTCAACATATTCTTCAAATGAGGATATGCTTGCAAAGGTTAAGTCAGAAACTGCGGGAGCATATGATGTACTAAACCCGAGTGATTACATGGTCGCTCAGCTTATTGCACAGGGTATGTTAAAGGAGCTGGATTTTGAGAAGCTTCCAAACTTCTCTCACATAGGAGACAGTTATAAGAATCCCGCATATGATCCCGGAAATGTATATTCCGTTCCTTACATGGGAGGAGCAGGTGCTATCGCTGTCAACACTGAAAAGATAGATACAAAGATAACCAGTTATGCCGATCTTTTTGATCCTTCGCTTGAAGGACAGCTGGTCGTTCTTGATGACTTCCGTGCAGTTATAGGCATGACATCAAAGGCTGTAGGATATGACCTTAATGAGACGGATCCCGCAAAGCTTTCGGAAGTATCGGATAAGCTCATGGAACTTAAGAAGAATGTAGTACTCTATGATTCAGACTCACCAAAGAGTGCCCTGATATCAGGCGACTGTTCAGCCGGAATGATCTGGAGTGCAGAAGTGGCTATGGCTATGGAAGAGGTTCCTTCGATAGAGGTGATCTATCCCGAAGAAGGTGCGTATCTGTTCTTTGATAACTGGGTAGTCACAAAGGAATCTCCTAACTATGACAATGCGATGAAGTGGATCAATTTCATAATGGAACCGGAAAACATGGAGATTGTTTTAAAGGAATTCCCGTACCTTTGTGCAAATACAGATGCCATTGCGCTTATGGGAGAAGAATACAGCGGCAATCCTGCAAAGAATCCGCCGGCTGATGCCATCTCAAAGGGCAGTTATGTGGAAAATCTGGATAGTGCGACACTTGATATATACAATGAGATGTGGACAAAGCTGAAAGAATAATTAAGCAGGATGTGTGATAGGACAGTTTGGGATTATAGGCAATGAGGCCCGGGGTGGATAGAACCACCCTGGGTCTTTCTTTTAGGAGGATAAGCTATGGCTATAGATTTTTTGTATTTAAGCGAAAAGGATATGATAGAAGCGGGAGTTCTTGATGCCAAGGGCTGTGTAGAAGCGATGAGGGATGTGATGAGCCTTTTTGGAAAAGGAGATTTTTTGCTTGGCGGTCCAAAGAATGATGAGCATGGACTCCAGATGAATTTTCCCAAAACAAAGGATATCGAAGGATTTCCGCTTGATAACGGTCCCGACAGGAGATTTAATGCAATGCCTGCCTACCTTGGCGGAAGATTTCATATGGCCGGTCAGAAATGGTACGGTTCAAACCACGCAAATATAAGCAAGGGATTGCCGAGATCGATCCTGATGGCAACATTAAACGATGTTGATACGGGTGCACCTATAGCATATATGTCAGCGAATCTTTTAAGTGCGATGAGAACGGGAGCCATGCCGGCTATGGCGGCATCGTATCTTGCCAATAAGGATTCAAAAGTCCTTTCGATATTGGGACCCGGTGTGATAAATAAATGCGCACTCATGTGTTACATGGCAGTGCTCTCTGAAATAGAGAAGATAAAGATAAAGGGCAGTTCGCCAACATCGGCTTCAACACTGTCCATGAAAGCCTTCATAGAAGAGAACTATCCCCAGATAAGGGAGATAGAGATATGTGAGAGCCTAAAACAGGCCTGTCAGGATGCTGACGTAATTAGTGAAGCTATGTCGGTGACACCTGATAAGGCTGAGGAGTTTCATTTGGACTGGTTTAAGAAGGGAGCCTCCGTATTTTCCATGGGCAGTTTCCTTTACAGAAACTTTGATGAACTGATAGATACCACAATGGTGGTTGATAACTACGGCATGTATGACAAGTACATGAATAACTTCATTGCAAGGGGACCTGTTGACGAACTCGGAAACAAGCGTGAATGGGTTATCATGGGTATTCATTTCATCCATCTGGTAAGAGAAGGCAAGATAAAGAGAGAACAGGTACTCAATCTTTGCGATATCGTAAACGGGATAACTCCGGGCAGAAAGACTCATGATGAGATAGTGATGTGCAGCAGCGGCGGAATGCCAATAGAGGATGTTGCGTGGGGATATGACTGTTATAAGAAAGCCATGGAACTTGGAATAGGAACAAAACTTAACCTTTGGGATGAACCGTTTATGAGATAACTACTCAAAAAGTGTTATATAGACTACGAAATAAGTAAAAAAACGGTGATAGTAAGTAATTGATGAAGTACTTAAACGGGTGTAGATTGTTTACATGAAGAGGCAAAAGGGCCATACATAAAGTCCTTTTGCCTTTTACTTTTAGGAAAGAAAAGACAAACATGATCTAGAGTTTGTCAGGAAGGAAGCATATGAGTTATCCGGCGATCGATTTTTTGTTTTTAAGTGAAGAAGACATGATTAAGGCAGGTGTTAAGGATATGGTCTCTTGCATAGAGGCTATGGAAGAAGTGGTCAAATGTCTCAACTTAGGGGATTATGTTATGGGTGGTGAGAATCATAATTCGCATGGCAGTCAGGTATCATTTCCCAAGTCGTCTCCATTTACCAACATGCCTCTTGATGAAGGAGATGACAGAAGATTCATGGCAATGCCGGCATACATAGGAGGACCGTTTGATCTTATGGGAATGAAATGGTACGGATCAAACATGGCAAACAAAGAAAAAGGCTTACCCAGATCCATCTTAACGGTGATGCTAAACGATAAAGATACAGGTGCACCGCTCGCACTTATGAGTGCAAACCTTTTAAGCGCATACAGAACCGGAGCGATACCCGGAGTCGGAGCAAAGTATCTGGTAAGAAAGGATGCAAAGGTCTGCGGTATATGCGGACCCGGTGTAATGGGAAAGACCTCACTTGCAGCTATCATGGCAGCTTGTCCCAATATAGATACCGTGAAGGTAAAGGGAAGAGGAAAAGCCTCCCTCATGAGTTTTATCGAGTATGTAGGAAAAGAGTATCCGAAACTTAAGGAAGTCAAGGCTGTTGAGACGGTGGAGGAACTCATAAGAGATACAGACGTTATATCATTTGCAAACTCGGGTTCCACCGATCCTTCAACTTATCCCTTTGTTAAGAAAGAATGGATAAAACCCGGAGCGGTACTGATAGGCGTAAGTGCATTTGATATGGATTCAAACGAGCTTAAGACATGTTCACTGGTTGTTGATAACATAAAGCTCTATGAGGCATGGGCTGAGGAATTCACGTATCCTTCCTTTGGTGCAAACAACATAATAGGATCGAAGTTTACAGACATGGCTCATGAAGGACTGATAGATATGGAGGATATCACTGATCTTGGAGATATCATTTTTGGAAAGAGACCGGGAAGAACAAGCAATGATCAGATATTTGTATATTCGGTAGGCGGTATGCCGGTTGAAGATGTGGCATGGGGAAAGGTTTGTTACGAGAATGCAAAGAAACTGGGACTCGGAACAAAATTAAGACTTTGGAATGAACCGGACATGCATTAGAACAGTATCAAAAGATATATGAGAGGAGCAGATGACTATGGCAGACAGAATAGCGGAGCATCCAATACTTGGAGTACAGGAAAAAGGAAAGATCGTCAAATTTGTTTTTGACGGTATGCAGATAGAAGGATATGAAGGAGAACCTATTGCTGCGGCGCTTAAGGCAGCGGATGTGATGGTTCACAGATACACTCAAAAGGAGCACAAGCCACGAGGGATCTTCTGTGCGATAGGCCGTTGCACTGACTGTGTGATGATAGTTGACGGGGTTCCGAATGTACGAACCTGTATCACACCTTTAAAGGAAGGGATGGTCGTTAAAACACAGTTTGGTGTATCTGAAAAGCCATTTGATGAGCAGTAGGAGGATTAAGATATGAAAAGATATGATCTAATCATTGTCGGTGCGGGACCTTCCGGATTGTCAGCAGCGATAGAAGCGGCAAAAAGAGGACTTGAAGTAGTTGTATTTGATGAAAATGAGAAACCCGGCGGACAGTTGTTCAAGCAGATTCATAAGTTCTTCGGCTCTAAAGAACACAGGGCAAAGACACGAGGATTCGTGATAGGAAAACAGCTTTTGGATGAAGCCGCGGCGGCAGGTGTGATCGTTGTACTGAATGCAACCGTGATCGGCCTTTATCAGGATAAAGAAGTTGTAGTAAAGATTAAAGATAATATAAGACATTACAAAGCAGATGCTGTTGTTATCGCTACAGGTGCAGCCGAGAACATGGTCACATTTAAGGGTTGGACTCTTCCGGGTGTTATTGGAGCAGGAGCAGCTCAGACACTTATGAATCTGCATGGTGTATTACCTGGAAAAAAGGTCTTGATGCTTGGTTCGGGCAATGTTGGTCTTGTTGTTTCATTCCAGCTTTTACAGTGTGGCTGTGAAGTGGTAGCTTTGGTTGATGCTGCACCCAGAGTCGGTGGATACGGAGTACATGCAGCAAAGGTGGCCAGGACAGGTGTTCCGTTTTACCTGTCGCATACGATAGTTGAAGCTGAGGGTGATGAGTGGGTTACAGGAGTTACCATCGCTCAGATTGATGACAAATTCAATTTTATAGAGGGAACAGAAAAGCATTTTGATGTTGATACGATCTGTCTGGCGGTCGGTCTTTCCCCGATGTCGCAGCTTCTTAAGATGGCAGGAGCAAAGATGGAGGACAATCCCAAAAAGGGCGGTCAGGTTCCTGTATGTGATGAGTATGGAAGGACATCAATTCCCGGTGTGTTTGTGGCAGGAGATGTGTCAGGAATAGAAGAGGCATCCTCAGCCATGATCGAAGGACGCATGGCAGGTGTTGTGGCTGCAGAGTATCTCGGATTTATCGATACAGAATCGATGGATACAGAGCTTAAAGAGATGGAAAAAGCACTGGACGGACTCAGACAGGGTATGTTTGCTCCAAAGAACCGTGGTAAATCAATAGATAAGACTGAAGAGGGAATAGATATTTCCGTGAATCTTTTGAAAAGGGGATTTGTTGCGGATGATGAGATCGAAAGATATCCTGGTGTGACTCACAAGAAGGGTGTTCATCCTGTTATCGAGTGTACACAGAATATACCCTGTAACCCCTGTCAGGATGCATGTCCCAAGAAATGTATTTCTATCGGAAGCAATATCACATCACTGCCGATAGTTGTCAAAGACAGTGAATGTATCAACTGCGGTATGTGCGTTGCGAGCTGTTCGGGTCAGGCCATATTTTTGGTGGATGAGGACTGCGGAGACGGTACAGCCACAGTGACACTTCCATATGAGTTCTTACCGCTCCCTAAAGAAGGAGAAAAGGGTATAGCGCTTGGAAGAGACGGTAATGAGGTGTGCAAGGCAGAAGTGGTATCCGTAAAAAGTGCAAAGGCTTTTGACAAAACAAATCTGTTAACTATGAGAGTACCAAAGGAATATGCGATGAAAGCACGTTTCTTTAAGGTTTCAAAATAGGAGGAGAGGTTATGAACAGTGTTAATGACAGATCAAGAGATATAGGACCTTTTGTTCCGGCGCCGGATGATGACATGCTGATATGCCGTTGTGAGGAGATAACAAAAGGTGAGATAAGACAGGCAGTCCATGACGGTATGTGGACTATCACAGAGATAAGAAGATATTTAAGGGCAGGAATGGGGCTGTGTCAGGGACAGACCTGTTCAAGGCTGGTAAAGGGAATTGTAGCAAGGGAGCTGGGAGTCTCTCCTGCAGAGATAGAGCCGGCGACCAGCAGAGTTCCCATGCGTCCGATCCAGATGCGTGTCTTTGCAAATGAAGCAAAGGAGGATTGACATTATGAAGAGCAATGCTGAAGTAATTGTTATCGGTGGCGGAATAATAGGTAACGCTGCAGCTTATTATCTTGTAAAGAGAGGACTAAGCGTGATCGTCCTTGAAGGAAGTGACTTTATTGGAAACGGCGGTTCGAGCAGAAACGGTGGAGGAGTCAGACAGTCAGGAAGAGATGTCAGGGAGTTACCGCTTGTGATGTACGGCATAAAGAATCTGTGGCCTACACTTTCACAAGAACTCGAAACAGACTGTGAGTACCATCAGGACGGAAACTTAAGACTGGGAAAAAACGAGAAGCACAAAGAAATCTTAACTAAGCTTGCAACAAATGCTCAAAGCTGTGGACTGGATGTTAGGATGATCGATGCGAAGGAAGTAAAGAGCATCAATCCGTATCTTTCTGATGAAGTCACATGTGCAAGTTGGTGTCCCACAGACGGACATGCAAACCCGCTCACAACAACACTTGGATATTATAAGATGGCCAGAAGGTTAGGCGTAAGGTTTATATCGGGTGAACGCGTAAAAGAACTGCGTATGGTCAAAGGAAGGGTAAGAAAGGTCATATGCGAATCGGGCGATGTATTTGAAGGTGAGAATATACTTGTGGCAGCTGGCTATGACAGCAGAGCCATACTTGGAACAGTCGGAGTTGATATCCCGATGACCAGATCACTTCTCGAGTGCCTTGTAACGGAAGCGGAACCGCATATGTTTGACCAGATGCTTGGAACAGCGGAAGCTGATTTCTACGGACATCAGACCAAGCACGGTTCATTTGTGTTTGGCGGCTCTTCCGGTTTTGAGGCATGCAATAAGGATAACGGAACACCGATATCATCATCCAAGACTGCCCCCTGCATATGCCGCGGTATCATGAAATACTTCCCTGATCTTGCTGATGCCAAGATCGTAAGGACGTGGGCAGGATGGAGTGATAAATGTGCGGATGGAGTTGCTGTGGTCGGTGCTATTGATGAGGTACCAGGTCTTTATACTTCCTGTGCCATGTCAGGACATGGATTTGGTATAGGTCCCGCAGCAGGTCATCAGCTGGCTCAGCTTATCGCAACAGGAACAACAGATGTGGATCTTAGCACGTTAAGATACGACAGATTCAAAGCAAAGATATAAGCCTGCATTGGAGGAGTATGCATGAACAATTATGAATTTTGTGTCCCGACTGATATAAGATTTGGTAAAGATCAGATCGAATGTCTAGATAAGGAAATAAAGAAATACGGATAGAAGATCCTTATGGTATACGGCGGAGGTAGTATAAAAAGAACCGGATTGTACGATAAGGTATACGAAGTGCTAAAAGGCTTCCAGATATATGAGCTTCCGGGTATTGAACCAAACCCGAAGCTTTCCTCGGTAAGGAAGGGGGCAGAGATGTGTAAGAAGTACGGCATAGATGTCGTACTGGCCATCGGCGGAGGAAGCTGTATTGATGCATCAAAGCATATCGCATGTGCAGCATTTTATGACAAAGATCCATGGGATCTTGTACTGGATAAAAAGAAGGTTACCAAGGCTTTACCAATCTTCACGGTTTTAACCATATGTGCGACAGGTTCAGAGATGAACCCAGGTGCGGTTATCAGTAACGAAGATACGAAAGAAAAATTGGAGATAAATCATCCGTTACTGTATCCCAGATTATCAGTATGTGATCCGACTTATCTGTTCACGCTGCCAAAAAGACAGACGGCAGCAGGTACAGCCGATATAATATCACATATATTTGAACAGTATTTTCAACCCAACGACGGTGCTTATATCACGGACAGATTAAGTGAGGCAGCTTTGAAAACCTGTTTCAAATACGGACCGATAGCTATAAAGGAACCACAAAACTATGAAGCCAGATCAAACCTGATGTGGACAAGTTCTATCGCACTCAATCATCTGCTAACATTCGGTAAAGGAGGAGCATGGTCTGTTCATCCGATAGAACACGAATTGTCCGCATTTTATGATATCACTCACGGAGTGGGACTTGCCATTCTTACACCGGCGTGGATGAGATATGTTCTTAACTCCGAAACCGTCAAAAGGTTTGCCATGTTCGCAAGAAATGTATGGGATCTTGACAGTTCGGATGATTATGAGGCTGCGATAGCAGGCATAAATCTCACAGAGCATTTTTTCATTGAACTGGGTCTGCCGGGAACGCTCTCAGAGATCGGAATAGATGATTCAAAGTTTGAACTTATGGCATCCGAAGCAGTAAGAACGAGCGGATTGTCCACAAGGGCATACGTTAAGCTGGATACTGAAGACGTTGTACAGATATACAGAAACTGCTTATAACTGTATCAGTGAATAGAATAAAGAACCATTATGAACTTCAAAAAACACTGGTAATATCAAGTGGATATATGATAAGATAAACGAAAGGCAAAGGCGCCGTTTAGGTAGCTTTTGCCTTTTTCTTTTATATTCTCGACAGAAAAGGAGGTTCATGATGGCAGCATTTGACAGGATAATGTCCGGAATCCCACAGATGGATGGTTGCTTTGACAACATACGTTTAGGTGACAACGTGGTCTGGAGAGTTGATGAACTTGATCAGTTTAAGCTTTTTATGGAACCATATGTTAAGCAGGCGATGCGACTTTGATCAAAAGTTTGAGGAGTTAAAAGATATAATACAGGTCTATGACGTATCTGATAGGGACTTTAGGCTGTGTAACGATATGAAAAAGGAAAGGATTCTTTGTTTCAAAGGCGGTTTAGGAGAGGAGAACTGATATGAATGGTTTTTTAGAACAGTTGGAGACGATCAACGGTAAAGTGAACGGCTTTGTATGGGGACTGCCCATGCTGATCCTGCTTGTAGGTACAGGAATAATAATGACGATCCTGACGAAATGCTTCCAAATATCTCATTTCAAGCATTGGATCAAGAACACTGTCGGAGGCATCTTCAGTGATTCGAAGGTCACCTCTCATACAGCTAAAGAGGATATGCAGATATCACAGTTCCAAAGTCTTTGTACAGCCCTTGCCGCAACAATAGGAACCGGTAACATAGCCGGTGTGGCAGCAGCCATAGCTTCAGGCGGTCCGGGAGCGATCTTCTGGATGTGGATAGTGGCATTCTTCGGTATGATGACCAACTATTCAGAGAACGTGCTGGGTATCTATTATCGAAGAAGAAATGAGAAAGATGAGTGGTGCGGCGGTGCCATGTATTACCTTAAGGACGGCCTTGGTTCTAAGAAGGGATGCAAACAGATAGGAGCAGTACTTGCTGTTTTATTCAGTATATTCTGTGTTATAGCCTCATTCGGTATAGGAAACATGAGCCAGGTTAATTCCATTGCGATAAACATGGACTCAGCATTCCACATCCCGACTTTTGTGACAGGAATAATACTTATGGTGATAGCCGGACTTGTTATCGTCGGAGGACTTAAGAGGATAGCTTCCGTAACCGAGAAACTGGTTCCTTTTATGGCTGTTATCTATCTTATAGGTGCGATCGCCGTTCTTGTTGTGAATTTCAGTCAGGTCGGAGCCGTATTTGGTGCGATAATAAAAGGCGCTTTCGGTCTTAAGGCTGTTGGCGGAGGAATAGTCGGAAGCGGAGTATCCCTGGCTATCCAGTGGGGTATGAAAAGAGGCGTTTTCTCAAACGAGGCAGGCCTTGGTTCATCAGTAATGGTTCATTCAAGCTCAAATGTAAGAGAACCTGTTGTTCAGGGAATGTGGGGTATCTTTGAGGTGTTCGCCGATACCATCATAGTATGTACACTTACAGCATTTGCTGTTTTATCAAGCGGACTTGTTGATCTTAATACGGGTGCAGTTATATCTGATAAAGTATCTACAGCACTTGTTGCCGAAGCTTTTTCAACTGTTTTCGGAGGATTCGGTTCAGCTTTCATTGCTATAGCGATCCTGTTCTTTGCTTTCTCGACGGTACTTGGATGGAGTCAGTACGGAGGAAAGGGATTTGAGTATCTGTTTGGAAGAAAAGCTGTAAAGATATATCAGATCTTATTTGTAGTATTCATCCTTGTGGGTGCAACAATGGATCTGGCACTTGCATGGGATCTTTCCGATACATTTAACGGTATGATGGCTATCCCGAACCTTATCGGTGTTCTTGCTCTAAGCGGTACCGTGATGAAGATAACAAAGAATTATGTGGACAGAAAACTCAAAGGTCAGGATATCAAACCCATGTTGTCCGCAATTGACAGTATTCAGGAAATACATGAGAAAGAGATGAAGGAAAACAGTAGTCTGTAGAATAGTTTAGGTATGTCATCTTTTAATAAACCCTTTTTTGGAGACTTGAAACCCTGCATTTACAGGGTTTCAGGTCTTTTGTTTTGCACGGAATATAAACTGCATCTTAGCTGAAAAGATATGCATCTTACTGGGAGACTGTTTTTAGTATTACCACCATATGTTCTGTCCAGAAATACAACTTTTCCTTTCCTATAATTCAAAAATGTGGTTATTTGAGAAAGGTAACCAAAGGTAACCAAGATTTTAGGCCAGGATCCTAAGAACAAAATGTGCTAGAAATGCAGTAAAATAGGGACCTGACACAAATCAGATCCCTAAAAAAGTAAGAGCGCGAGACGGGACTCGAACCCGCGGCCTCGACCTTGGCAAGGTCGCGCTCCACCAACTGAGCCACTCGCGCATTTTTGGTTGTTGCGTCAGCAACATAATGTATATTACACGATGAACTATGATATGTCAAGCGTTTTCTGGAAAAATTAATTAAGCTTAAAAAAGTGCATTTATCAGGCGTTTTTCCTATGTTACAATCAATATATGGAAAGAGAAGAAAGATATATTCTGATCGGAGTGATCACATCGGATGAGGCTCTGGTCAATTCAAGTTTAGATGAACTGGCTCTGCTT
>JAGCXJ010000212.1 GCA_017961385.1 Lachnospiraceae bacterium | reverse complement strand
CATTAATTGACGTTGTGTTTTGAGTTTTATTGATAGATCCTAACTAAACAGTTTAGCTTTCCTTTCTTGCTGATGTTTTGCTCACCGTCAAATTCAAATCTTCCGTGACCTCTGACGGATATCAGGTCTTTTGGCATCACCTTCTTGGCATTTTCCGTACACTGCCTTCCGTTTATATATACCAGTCCCGACTGAAAGAGCATGAGCGAATCGTTTCTTGAAAGATTGTAGACTTTTGATATTACGGCATCTATGCGGTTAGAAGATATCTGTATCGTCTTATCCAAAAGAGTGGGAGAAGTGATATCGCTTGCATCCATGCACTGACTTACATTAACACTCGTGTGCTTTATGCGACAAAGACTGTCTGTTATATACTCCGATATGGAGTCTTTGCAAAAGAGTCATGCTTTGTTGTTTTTAACAAAGATATCTCCGAGCAGCTGACGCTTTATACCGAGATTCATAAGCGCACCCAGAAAGTCTCTGTGGTTAAGATCATCTGAGAATTTCTCGTTCAGAGGCTCTATGATAAGAGTATTTATCGGGAAAGGCTGCTCGTAGCCAAACTCGTCAGGATTGCCGAATCTTATCATCTTTCGCTCGCTCATATCGCATCCGCCGTATAACACAGGGCAGGCATACTTAAGACTGCTTTCGATCTCATAAAAGTCCGAAAGCTCTGCCATGGACAAGAAATCGGTGAATGTGAACGAGTTTGTTTCGTAGCTTCTGCGAGCCAGTTCTTCAAGCCGTCTTTGATTATCAATGCTTGTCTGATCATTCATCACAGATTGCTTTCTCCCCATTTTTTTAACTGAAGAAGTATCGGTATGAGCGACTCGGCTTTTTTAGAAAGAGTGTATTCCACCCTGACCGGCATCTCATCGTACTGTCTTCTGATCACGAGACCGTCGTTTTCAAGTTCCTTTAGGGACTGGGCAAGCATGGTGTTTGTTATACCGAAGACCGCTCTTTTTAGTTCCCTGTATCTTACGACCTTATCCCTGTCTATAATGCATAGGATCATGATCTTCCATTTTCCGCCTACGATATCGATGACCTTTTTTAGGCCGCATCCCTGGCCTGCGATGTTTTCGCATAATGTTTCTTTTTTGCTCATAGTCAGTTTTTCCTTACCTGGTTAATAATTTTTGCGTACTTGATAAGTTTTTTATACCATATATAATAAGCTTATCAACAAGGAAAAACAAGAACAAAGAAAGGAGATAATCATGGAATATAGATTTACGAATGAAAACTTTGAAAAAGAGGTATTAAAGAGTGAGCTGCCGGTCCTTGTTGATTTCTATGCGGACTGGTGCGGCCCCTGTAAGATGATGGGACCTGTTGTCGAAAAGCTTGCCGATGAATATGACAAGAAGGCAAAGGTAGGAAAAGTAAATATTGATGAAGAGGAGCTGCTTGCGGCTAAATACGGCGTTATGAGCATACCGTGCTTTGTGATAATCAAAGACGGAAAGGTAGTTGATCAGTCACTCGGTGCCATGCCCAAAGAGGCGCTGGAAGAAAAACTGAAGAAAGCTCTGTAGAAATAGCGCAGGTTTAGCCTGCGCTATATTTATGTCCTTTAGAGATGTTTATCTGAATAATGAACGCAAAAATATGTTAATCTGACAAAATACAGACCTTTAACATGTATGCATGATCATTTAAAACAGATATAAATGAATGTAAAATACCATTAAAGTGATCGGGAAGATGTTGACATTTGTAAGCATTACTCGATAAACTTGTAGGGATGGTCAAATCCAAATAATATGAGAGGGAGAAAAAAGATGGGTAACAAGAAAGAAGATGACATCATAAATGCCAATCAGGGCGGCCGTGTGATCAAGGCAGTCGTGGCAGTTCTTATCGTGATCGTAATGATCGTTACTTTATGCAGATGCTTCTATACCGTTAACGAGCAGAAGAATGCCGTGGTAACACAGTTTGGAAGCATAGTAAAGGTTAATACGGCAGGACTTTATTTCAAGCCGCCGTGGCAGTCGGTACACAAGGTCGATATGACGACACACGGTACCGGAATAGGATATGTTGTTTCGGAGACTGGTCAGAATCTGACCGACACCGAAAACGGGATAATGATAACTTCGGATTTTAATCTCTTAAATATCGATTTCTATCTGGAGTACAGTGTTTCGGATCCTGTGGCTTATCTGTATAACAGTGAAAATCCGGAAGCTATCCTTTCAAATATCGCTCTGGCAAATATAAGGACCGTAGTCTCAAACTACACCGTAGATGAGGCTATGACTACAGGCAAGAGCCAGATACAGGCTGATGTAAAGGCAGCGATGCTAGAGGAGTTAAACAAGCAGAATATCGGTCTTACTGTGATCAATATAACTATCCAGGATTCAGCACCTCCTACAGAGCAGATAGTTGCTGCATTCAAGGCCGTTGAGACTGCAAAGCAGGGAGCTGATACGGCAAAGAACAATGCTTACCAGTATCAGAATCAGAAGATACCCGAGGCGGAAGCGGAAGCTGATGCGATAGTCCAGAGAGCAAATGCTAACAAGGAAGCAAGGATAGCCGAAGCTGAAGGACAGGTAGCCAGATTCAACGAGACATATACGGAATACCAGAAATTCCCGCTTGTAACAAAGCGTCGTATGTTCTATGAAAAGATGGAGCAGATCCTGCCCGGATTAAAGGTGATAATCACTGACGGAAACACACAGACTATGATGCCCCTTGACAGTTTCAGTTCTATGGATCCGCAGACAGCTGAAACAGGTGTGACACAGGAGGTAGAGCAATGAAGAAGATAAGAAATGCACTGATCATATTTGTACTCGCGTTTGCTGTGACGATAATAATCGGAGCTTCTGCATATACTGTTAGGCCTAATGAAGCAGCAATGATAATAAGGCTTGGAAAGATACAGTCTGTAGTCACCGAGACGGGAATGCACTTTCATACACCTTTCATTGAGAGCGTAACATCTGTCTATACCGGGGATATAATGTATGACATACCTGTATCGGATGTAATAACATCAGACAAGAAGTCAATGATCGCTGACAATTACGTTATCTGGTCGGTTACAGATCCCACAAAGTATTATCAGACGCTCGGCGCGATAAGAGGAAGAGCAGAAGAGCGTATTGAGGCTGCGGTATACAATGCGACAAAGAACACGATATCATCAATGGCTCAGGACGAGATAATCGCTGCCAGAGGAACGACACTGACAGATATGATCACAAAGGAAGCCAATACGGATATCAAACAGTATGGAATAGATATAGAACTTGCCGAGATAAAGGCTCTTGATCTTCCTGATGATAACAAGGAAGCTGTTTACGAGAGAATGATCTCAGAAAGAAACAACATAGCGGCAGGCTATGCTGCAAAAGGTCAGGCGGAAGCTCAGAAGATCAGAAACGAAACAGACAAGCAGGTCAGCATTTTAAAGGCGAATGCCGAAAAGGATGCGGCAAAGATAGAAGCCGAGGGTGAAGCAAAATACATGCAGATCCTTTCAAATGCCTACAATGATGAAGGCAAGGCCGAATTCTACAATTACTTAAGAGGGCTGGATTCACTTGAAGCTCTGGCAGGAAAGAACAAGACACTCATACTTGACAAGGATTCAGAATACGCAAGGATCCTTTACGGAGAATAAAATAAAAACGCAAGCGGTCATGTACTGCTTGCGTTCTTTAGTAACGGTCTTGCTATATGCACGTTGAAGGATTCGACCAGAGGTACCATGAAGAAAGCAAGGATAATCTTTTTTATGTCGGCAAT
>JAGCXJ010000211.1 GCA_017961385.1 Lachnospiraceae bacterium | reverse complement strand
CAGATGCGATTTTCTTACATGCAGCAACAGCAAATGCGTTTTCATCACTTGCAACAAAATCTATTGTGCCGAGCTTACCTATCCATCTTCCGAGCTTGTTGTATCTTATAGGCAGATTACCGTACGTATTCTGTGAGTCCAGATACTCTCTGCAAACAAGAGGGAAGAATTTGGACGTATACTTTTTAAGATTCGGCTTTATAAGCTTCTCATAGAATGCTGCTCTAGGGTCGGTTTCAAGTTCATGTTTAAACGGGAATAGATATTTGTATGTAAAATCTACGTAATTGATGCATATATCATATATTCCTTTTTGGGTATTGCTCCTGCCTTCAGTATCAACCGAGAATTCCTTTGATACAAATCCAAGTTCCATAAGATTCTTTATATAAACACTTATCTTTGCACGTGAAAACAGAGTATGGTTATACAGATCGTTTAGCTTGTTCTTTCCTGAAGCCAGTGCACAAAGTATAGTATTATACACACCTGTCTCACGAAGTTCCTTTTTAACTGCTTCTTCGCCATATGTAAGAAGCACGGAATTTGTATCGAGTATGTTATTGATGATATTCTCTCTCAGTCCCTTATTCTTATCAAAATATGTCCAAAGTTTCGGAATACCCCCAAGAATTGCGTAACCAGATACGCATTCATCAAACTTCATCTTAGAGAAATATTCTCTGAACGAACCAAATCCCAGCTCCTTTACCTTAAAGAAACCGGTTATATGTTTAGCATCCATGCCGATCTTTTTGACCATACTGTTCTCAACCCATTCAATTGAAGAGCTGACAAGTATAACAAAATAGGTTCTTTCACTTTGTGTAAGAAATTTAAAAAGCTGTGAGGTGAATTCTGTTGAATATTTGATCAGATACTGAAATTCATCAAATATCAGAACTCTCTTAGAACCGTCATCTTCGATATTGTCGATCGAGCTAAAAAGAGAAGCAAAATCAGGATATTCTGAAAGGTTTAGTCCCTTATGTGAATAATTGGCCCAGTGATACAACTGCTCTCTCTCAAAAAGCGGTTTGCATTCAAAATATAGAGCACCCGGCGTGTCTTGTGCAAATTCTCTTACAAGCGTTGATTTGCCAACACCTTCAAGGCCGTACATAACCATTACCTGATCATCGGCTCTCATATAATATTGATTAAGTAAGTTTATTTCAGCATCTCTTCCTATCAGCATATCTTCACCCAACCTTATTTGGTCATTTATGAATTCTTAACATCTGTTTTATCGAGTAATGCATCTATCTCCTCAAACTTCATCGGCTTTCCTAGATAGAAGCCCTGGATGTTTTCACATCCAATGTTTTTCAGCAACGAATACTGAACTTCCTGTTCAACTCCTTCGGCAATCGTATCGAAACCAAGTTTCTTGCTCAGATCAATGATAGACTCTGCGATCGTTCTTGTAGATCCATCGGTAACGACATCATCTATAAATGATTTATCTATCTTTAAGGTATCGATCGGCAATTCTCTCAAGTAAGAGAGAGATGAAAATCCGGTCCCGAAATCGTCCATAGAGAATCTTATACCGAAATCCTTTAAGAGTTTCATTTTATGTATGATCTCTTCCATATTGTCGATGAAGACGCTCTCAGTTATCTCCAGTTCGACATTTGTAGGACTGATTCCGTATTTCTTAATGATCGATATAAGATATTTAACAAAGTTTTTATTCTTGAACTGGATAGAGGATACATTTATAGATAACAAAAAGTCTTCCATGTTGTTATGCTTTTCTTTCCATCTGGAAAGGTCAGATAAGCATTCTTCTATTATCCAGTCTCCTAGTAAAAGAATTGAGCCATTTTTCTCTGCGATAGGTATAAATGTCTCAGGACTAACTAGCTTGCCGTCTTCATCACACCATCTGACTAGAGCTTCAACACCTCTTAACTCTCTGGTGTTTGTGTCGTACTGCGGCTGATAATACATTACAAAGTTCTGATTTTTCAGAGCCCGGCTCATCTTCTTTTCTATTTCTATGTTGCCGATAAATTCATCGATTATTGGCTTATCGTAATACTGAACATTGTTTTTTCCTTTATTTTTGGCTTTAAGCATTACGATTTCGGCAAGATTGATCAGTTCGAGATAATTATTCGTGCTTTCCGGATACTCAGCGACTCCCACGCTGACAGTTAATGTAACTTCCTTGCCGCTAACAAGCTTTATAGGGGTTCGCATTATCTCTCTAATCCTGTCAACAATACTTTCAACGCTTCTTCTGCCTACAGGGTCGTATATAGCCATACAGAAAATATCACTGTTAAAATGTGAGATAATCAGATTTTCATCCATCATCTTCTTGAATGAAAGACCTATAGACTGAACAACCTCGTCACCTTCAAGAATACCCATTCCGTCATTAACTTTTCTGAAATCATCAACATCAATGAAAAGTATGCTGACTACAGCGTTATTCTGTTCGGCTTTTGAAACCATCTCACCAAGTGATAACACGAAATAATTCCTGTTATACAGACCAGTAAGAGAATCATAGTATGCCATATAAGTCAGTTCATCATTCTGATTCTTGTATTTTGTTACGTCAGTGAAAACAATGATCTTCCAGACCGGTATGCCTGCATTGTCATACAGGACATTCACATTTGAATTTACATACAGATTTTTATCCCTCATCTTGAATTCGAAGGATGATTTTTCTTCACCGGTCTTTTCCAGATTTAATGTACGATAAATACCCTCAACAAATTCATCATCAGCCAGATCGACGATCTGACCGACGCTTATGAATTTGCCGGGTTCAAAATCAAAAAAATGTGACCAGTTTCCTAAAACATATGGCTTTTTCTCTTCGTAATCGAAGTAGATAAATGCGCTTTCGGATATATCACAGATATTCTTAAGAATGCCTTCGCTCTTGGCCAGTTTGGTATTCATGGCCGAAAGAAGGCTTATCTGATAGCTGTTATCTTCATTCATCAATAGTAATCCCCAATACTTTTGTTCAGCTTGCTCTCAATTATTTCTTCGTAATATAGCCTTGAGCTTTTAATAACTCTGCGCAAAGAACAGCACCACCAGCAGCACCTCTTACGGTATTGTGCGAAAGACCGATAAATTTCCAGTCATATACTTTATCCTCACGAAGACGGCCAACAGATACGCCCATGCCATGTTCGTAATCAACATCGAGCTTAACCTGAGGTCTGTTATCATCTTCAAGATACTGGATGAACTGCTTGGGAGCGCTTGGAAGCTTGAGCTCCTGAGGAAGTCCTGAAAATTCAACTAACTTCTGTATAAGCTGTTCTTTCGTAGGTTTCTTTTTGAATTTAACAAATACAGCAGCTGTATGTCCGTTAAGAACCGGAACTCTTACACACTGACAGGTAATTACAGGTGACTGGGCGGGTTTTATCTCGCCGTCAACTATATCACCCCACAGTCTTAAGGGTTCCATTTCACTCTTCTCTTCTTCGCCGCCAATGTATGGAATTACGTTTTCAACCATCTCAGGCCAGTCCTTAAATGTCTTTCCCGCTCCTGAGATCGCCTGATACGTTGTAGCTACTACTTCGTATGGCTCAAATTCTTTCCATGCAGTAAGAACCGGAGCATAAGACTGAATTGAACAGTTAGGCTTAACTGCTATAAATCCTCTGGTCGTACCGAGTCTTTTTCTTTGGAAGTCAATAACTTTCATGTGATCAGGATTGATCTCCGGAACAACCATAGGTACATCAGGCGTCCATCTGTGAGCTGAGTTATTGCTTACAACGGGAGTTTCTGTTTTAGCATATTCTTCTTCGATCTTTCTGATCTCATCTTTTGTCATATCTACTGCCGAAAAAACAAAGTCTACCTGTGAAGAAACGGCTTCAACTTCATTGACATTCATAACAACGATATTTTTAACTGCTTCTGGCATGGGAGTATCCATCTTCCATCTATCACCTACTGCTTCAGCATATGTTTTACCGGCACTCCTTGGGCTTGCAGCAATTGTTGTAACTTCAAACCAGGGATGATTCTCAAGAAGGGATATGAATCTCTGACCGACCATACCCGTACCGCCTAAAATACCTACCTTTAACTTTTCGCTCATAATAAAATCTCCTCTTTATATATAATTATTCTTCTTCTTTCAAATATGACTGAAACAGTACATTCCTATCCTTGAGATACTTCTCATGGATCTTTAATACTTCCTCCATTTGTTTCGGACCGGGAGCGCCTTTTGTCAATCTCTTTTCAACACACGTCTTCAGTGTTATCGCATCATAAATATCTGCTTCAAATACATCCGATATGCTTTTTAATTCCTCGAGACTTAAGTCTTCAATCGAACAATTCTTGTCTATACAATAAAGTACAAGCCTGCCTATGATTCCATGTGCATCTCTAAAAGGAACCCCTTTCTTAACAAGGTAATCAGCTGCATCTGTTGCATTTGTAAATCCCATCATCGCTGATTTAGCCATAACATCAGGCCTGAATTTCATTGTATCTATCATGCCGGTGAATAATGTAATGCAGTCTTTTACTGTGTCAATAGCATCAAAGGTCACTTCCTTATCTTCCTGCATGTCTTTGTTATATGCAAGCGGGATGCCTTTCATTGTAGTCAGCAGACTCATAAGTGCACCGTATACTCTTCCTGTTTTGCCTCTGACGAGTTCAGCTATGTCAGGATTCTTCTTTTGCGGCATAATGCTTGAGCCTGTTGAATATGCATCATCGATCTCTATGAATCTGTATTCATTGCTTTTCCAATTGATTATCTCTTCGCTGATTCTTGAAAGATGCATCATTATAGTACTTAACGCAGACAAAAATTCAATGCAGTAATCTCTGTCTGAAACAGAATCCATACTGTTTAATGTTGCACCCTCAAAACCTAACATGCTTGAAACATATTCTCTGTCAAGAGCGTACGTTGTTCCTGCAAGAGCTCCTGCACCGAGCGGGCAAAAATTCAAACGTTTATATATATCCTGAAGTCT
>JAGCXJ010000210.1 GCA_017961385.1 Lachnospiraceae bacterium | reverse complement strand
TTCCATCTATGGCGATCTGTCTGTAAATGTTCTTTGGAATGAAAGACTAAGAGATAACCATGCTATACAGCAGATCATGCTAGACAGTGATTATGATGTAAACAATCAGGTAAGATATTATACCGATCTGTATGAAAAAGGTATAGATGAAAACAGATGAAGATACATATCTTTATAGCTCACATGGGGATAGGAGGCTCGGAAAGAGTCTGTGTAAATCTTGCAAATGAATGGGCAAAAAAACATGAAGTTAATATAGTGGTTCTTAACCTTGATAATGATGTGAACACTCATCTTCTTGACAGCAGTGTAAAGGTCCATGAGCTGGGAGTGAGCAGATTAAGGTATGCAGCGCTTTCGATGCTTAAATACATCAGAAAAAACAGGCCGGGATTTATGTTCATCTTCGGGATGGAGATGGCTATAATACTAAATAAGCTTAAAAAGCTAAGACTGGTAGATACAAAACTTGTTGTAAGGATACTCAACAATGTGAATATATCTCTGGCCAAGGAAGATAATGTTTCTCCCGTTGTTGAAAACTATCTAAAAAGATCACAGATTCAGATGCAGGATATGAATGTGGTCATTGCCCAGTGCAAGGCCATTGGAAAGATGCTCGTTGATTCAAAGGTTGTTTCTGGTGACAAGCTAAAGGTAATATATAATCCTGTGAGTAGTGATCTTAATTCAAAGGTTGAGGTATTAAGAAAAGAAAACAAAGCGTTAGGCAACAGGATAACCTTCATAGGAAGGATAGATCCGCAAAAACAGCCTGATCATCTGATAAGGGCCTTTGAAAAGATAATAAAAGAACTGCCTGAAGCAAGGCTGAGACTCGTTGGTGACGGGAATCTCATTGAAAAGACAAAAAAACTTGTTTCAGATCTTCATTTGGATGGTAGCGTTATATTTGACGGTATCAGAAAAGATATGGAAAATGTGTATGCAGATTGTGATGTCGTAGTTTTAACATCACAGTATGAAGGTATGCCCAATGCGCTCATAGAGGCTATCGGCTGTGGCATACCTGTAGTAAGCTATGACTGCCCGATAGGTCCGTCTGAGATAATAGAAGACGGAGTTAACGGATTTATAATAGATCAGGACGATACAGAAGAGTTTGCTAAAAAGACTGTAATAGCTCTTAATCAAAGCTGGGATGAAGATATAATAAAGGCTACCTGCAAAAAATTTGATGCTCAAGTTATAGCGAAGCAGTATGAAGAGGTATTTGCATTACTTTAAGGAATAATACATGTGAGGAATATGTGGATTTATCTCTAGGGATAACGTGACAAATGAACAGCTCAGAGTAATGAACGATACGATGATACATCGCGGCCCCGATGACAGCGGTGTTGAGATCTATGAAGCAAAGAATGGATACTGTGTCGGATTTGCTCAAAGAAGATTATCGATAATGGATCTGTCTGAACTGGGTCATCAGCCGATGCACTCACCGACTTCTGACGGTACTTCTCCAAGAGTAAGTGTCGTATTTAACGGGGAGATCTATAACTTTCTTGAATTAAAGTATCAGATACCTGAATATGAATTTAAGACCGGATGCGATACTGAGTTAATTATTGCGGCATATCTTAAATGGGGAAAAAAGTGCTTTGACAGATTTAACGGTATGTTCGCCATAGCCATATTTGACAGAGAAAGCGGCGAAGTCATCTTTGCAAGAGACCGCATAGGCAAGAAACCGCTATATTATTACTATGACAAGGAAAAATTGATATTTGCATCAGAGTTAAAGCCCATAATGAACTATCCGGGTTTTGCAAAGCATATCAATGAAAGAGTACTTGCTAGATACATATCCCAGCAGTATATAGTACATCCCGATACCGTATTCGAAGATGTTTACAAGCTTGAACCCGGAATGATCATGACATTTAAAGACGGTCATTTATCAAAGGAAAAGTACTGGGATATAGCTGACATATATGAATCATTTAGTAAAAACATAATCACTGATTACAATGATGCAAAGAAAGAGTTAAAAAATCAGCTGATCGAATCCGTTAGAAGAAGGATGATAGCTGACGTTCCTCTTGGTACTTTCTTAAGTGGAGGATATGATTCGACATTGATAACTGCTCTGGCTGCAAGTATAAGTGACAAACCTGTAAAGACTTTTACGATAGGTTTTGGTGACAGGGATTACAATGAAGCTGAGTATGCTAAAGAGGTAGCAAAGTATCTTGGGACAGATCATACCGAAAGGTATATTACAGAAGAAGAGATGTATGATCTGGTTGAAAGCATACCAAAATATTTTGTTGAACCTATGGCTGATTAATCTCAGATACCGACCATGCTCGTATCAAAGCTTGCAAAGGAAAGGGTTACTGTAGCACTCTCAGGTGACGGAGGGGATGAGTTTTTCTGCGGTTATAACATATATAAAAATGTTGCACAGGCGCAGAAACTGGATAAAATAGGTGCTGCCGTCAATGGGGTGGCAGGTATTACTCATCTTAGGAAGAATGAAGTATACAAAAG
>JAGCXJ010000209.1 GCA_017961385.1 Lachnospiraceae bacterium | reverse complement strand
GCCTCTCTGTTACCTGTCATATAAAACAGACCGAGTGTCCCGCATTTAATGACCACTGTCCTGCATCCCATATCGATGCACTTTCTTGCAAGAGGCATGACATCCTTATTCATATCGATAATATCTGTGATATCAGATCCTGAGCTTATCATTTCTTCATATTTTTCCCGATCCAGCATAAAGCACAGTTCTTCAAAGCTTGGAAGAAAGAAGTCTACATACGGAAGGGTATCACTAAGTATCTTTTTCCAGTCTGCCCTTGCCGCATCGGAGCCTGCATCTATAGCAGCCATATCCATGCTTGTGGCAATGCCCTTATTCTTTACTCGCTCAAACAGTCTTACAAGATCCCTGCCCTCATTTTCATACATGTTTTTCATGAGTGTAGGATAGCCGAAGTGAAACAGCACAGCATCAGATAAGGCCTCATCACTGATATCGTCACATGAAAATGTATCGTTGGCACCGGGGTTGTGCAAAAATACCCTGTCTATACCCGGAACGGCAAGTACCACGGAATATGATGTGGAGCTGTTATCATCGGTGATAAGTCCTCCGGCGCCGTATGACTTTACTATAGATTTTATCAGCTTGCCGAAATGATCGTTTCCCACCTTTCCAAGAAGAGTGACATCACATCCGAGCTTTTTTAGAGCAAGCCCGGTATTTGCAACACTTCCTCCTGTACTCACATCGGCCTTATCCATATTTATGAGTTTTCCCGGTATGAGTATAGATGCTATGTCATTGTATGATCTGTTATCAGGAAAGACTGGTGTTATATCAAGACATATATGTCCAGCCGATATGATCTTTTTTGAATCATTTGTCATATGATCTTCCTTTTATCTATATGTTTATCATAACCATTGCAACAAAAACAGTTTACAGATCAGCACTTATATATCATTCAAAGAAAGCACCGATCAGGTGATCGATGCTTTATCATATCTATGTAAGCTTGAATGATTGTTCTTTGCGATCATTCTATTCCCTGAGCAAAAGCTCGAATTTTTTAGGATCATGCATTCCGTTTACAACAGAAGAGATGTCCTGCACCAGAGATTCTATTTTTGCATTTGCAATGGAACTGTTCTCGGAAATCTTTCCCACTTCCATAGCAACAACCGAAAATCCTTTTCCGTGTTCGCCTGCTCTTGCAGCTTCTATATTTGCATTTAAAGACAGTATCTTCTGCCTGTTCTGCAGACTCTTTAATTCCTGAGTACATTTAGTGATCTCTTCTACGATCCTGGATGTTTTTTCAACTCCGCTCTTTAGATCTACCACAATGGATTTAACATATTTTTTCTCATACTCGGAATTAATAAAGTTATTAAGAACCTGTCCAAGAAGATTTGCAGATGCATTAATCGATTCTTCCGTTCTGACATTTACCTTGTGAAGCGCTCTTATATACTCTTCTTCGTTAACACCTATCTCTCTCGCAACCTGTCTGAACTTATCTTCATCAGGATCCTTCGGCAGCACCTGACCGCCTATGACCGCACCTACTTTTTCTCCCTTTGCAATGAGATCTATACTGAAGTCCACAAGGCCTGCATGACACTGGTATACTCCGTGTCCTTCCTGATCGCACTTGACACATCTCCTGCATCCTTCCTTGCTGCCTCTTGTAAGCTTGATGCAGAAATCAGTGAAATTGTAGCACTCGGATATATAATCACCCTCAGCATCTACAGCTACAGTGGCGAGTCCGGTGGCCGTTGCCCAGTTACGCATGATGGCTTCGAATTCATTCATGTCTACAAAATCAACTATCTTCATAAAGAACACCTCCTTAAACTCACCCTTTATGATTATTCTATCACATATAGATATATATTTTCATATGAAATATTTTGGGAATGATATCCTTGAATATGACCTTCCTGCCGCCTTGAAAGAATCTGTATAAATTATTGCTCTAACCTTTGATTATTGATCTGATACCAGGTATTCCCTTATTGAAAAAAACGCCGGGATGATCCCGGCGTTTTATGCTCTGTAGTTACAAAAGAACTGATCATTTTATGAACATTATTTGTTCTTTGTCCGTTACTATCAATCCATCTTCACTCTCATATATCAAGCTTACGTGGTAATCCCCTTCATGTGGAGTTTGTTCTGATGCAGATATTAAGTGTGGGCAGTCACTGATGTCCAATTTTTTAATTGCGCTTGAACGTAGAAAAGCTTCTTCAATATTCGGGGAGTTGCTGATATTCAGGTTTATTTCAACTTTTTCATTATAATCATATATAGCGAATGAACGAAGCTTGTTGCAATTGCTGAGGTCAGCAGAAGTAAGTACCTGATCATTTGAAATAGTTACAATATCCAGATTATCGCATCCTGACAGATCTATGCTGCAGCTTTTTTCCTGCTCGGATCTGAAATATGCTCTGAAAATATTAAGTGCATCACAATCCGCGAAAACAAAATCACCGCTCGCCTCACATTCGCGAAATCCCGAGGTACCAAATTCTATATTTTCTACAGAATCATTATTTAAGAAAAACCCATTTTCAAAAACACAATTGCGAAATATCAGATTGGTAACTGAAGCTTCATTATCAAAAACAAATGTGTCGCTAAATACACAATTCTCTATACTGATTTCTTCCAAGTTAGTCAGATTCTCAACGGCTGACAGATCAGGACATGTATTACTTAAACCAAGGCTTTTCAAGTTGGTCAGCTTCTCAATGCCCGATAGATCAGAACATTCACGAAAACTGATGCTCTCCAGATTTTTCAGCTTCTCAACACCCGATAGATCAGAACACTCGCCCCAAACAGGAAGGATCTTTGCTTCTTCCAGTTCCTCCTTGTTCAAAAAACCATTTTTGTTTTTATCAACGTAACCGATGATTGCACCTCTTAATCCACGATCAGGAAAGTGTTTCTCATTAATCCGAATGCCCTGCAATGAGATTAAAAGAACAAACGCAGCGATCGGCAACGTTATCAACAAGATGTTTTTTATCAAATTGGCTTTTTCATAATGTTTTCTCCCAAAACTCATAATTCACCTAAAACAGTCTTCTACTATTGATCGCACTTTAGTAATGTCCGGTATCAGATCATTTTTTAAAAACAAACTCTTTACCAAATTTCTTTTTGTACAATTCCTTCCAGTATGTATCAAATCCGGGATAATTGAGTTCATCACCGCTGTTTCCTCTATAGCCTTTTATATTGTAATCTGGATCTTTCATCATAATAGTGAAAGTATAATCAAGATTGTATTCGTAATCTTTGTTCATTTGCTGAGAGATATGCTTAGGCAGCTCATCTCTGATGCTTTGTACATCCTCGTCTGTAAGATCTGCATACTTCTCTGCTTCTGTGTAATCAGATAACATTCTTGTCGCATAATATATCCTTTTATTCTTCAGATCAAGTGCCATTCTTCCCGGATAAGCCAGCTCGCCGCCATAATACATAGCAAACTCAATAACACTCACATCGGCGTGTTTTCTGTAT
>JAGCXJ010000208.1 GCA_017961385.1 Lachnospiraceae bacterium | reverse complement strand
GGCGGACAGACAGGCGTTAACCTTGCATTGTCTTCTCTTGAGCCTGCAGGAAGATTCGAAGATATCGAAATCGACTTCTCTAAGACAACAATGTACAACAATGCAGGAACTTCTACGATCGCTGCAGCAAGCGGTGATGTAAACAAGATCGGCTGCGGACGTAAACTCGGTGAGATGAGCGGTGTTTCCATTCAGGATGACGGCCGTATATATGCTTCATACGACAACGGTATGAGCAAGCTTCTCGGCCAGATCGCAGTTGCTGAATTTGCAAATGCATCAGGTCTTGAAAAAGAAGGCGACAACCTCTATAAGTCAACACAGAACTCAGGTGACTTCGACGGTATCGGTACTGATGTAAAAGCAGGCGGCGGATACATGACAACCGGTGTTTTAGAGATGAGTAACGTTGACCTGTCAGCAGAGTTTACAGACATGATCACAACACAGCGTGGATTCCAGGCTAACTCAAGAATAATCACAGTTTCCGATACACTTCTTGAGGAACTGGTAAATCTGAAGAGATAATAACATAGAGTAGTTACAAAAGATTGTGCTTTATGATAGAACAGACGGTGCATTTGCAGGAAACGGCAGATGCACTTCTGTTTGTTTTTGCAGTTAAGAAAAGGAAACCGCAAATATGATCGAGATCACCAAGATGGACGGCACCAAGACCCTTATAAATCAGGACCTCATAGAGACCGTCGAATCCACTCCCGATACGGTCGTTACATTGACCACGGGAAGAAAAATAATTACAAAAGAAAGTAGACAAGAGATAGATAATTTAGTAAAATCGTATAGAAAGGAAATTTATGCCAACCTGCCGATTTTTGACAGATTGTAATATGTTTCCTGGAAAGGTGTGACATCGTGGATTTAGCATCATTACTAGGTATTGTTATTTGCCTGGCGCTGGTCATATTCGGTATCGTTGCCGGTAATGGCTTCGGCGTAATAGTTAACTTTTTGGACCTCAATTCAGCCCTGATAACATTCGGCGGGGCTTTTTGTAGTGTCATGGCGAGTAATACAATGCCCGATTTCGTGGCCGGTATCAAGGCTATCGGACTTATATTCAAGGCTCAGTCTGCAGACACGCCCGAAGTTATCAAAAAGATCATCGATCTTTCCAATGTAGCCAGAAAAGAAGGACTTCTCTCGCTTGAAGAAGCAGCCGGAGATTTAGATGATGCATTCCTTAAAAAGGGAATACTGCTCATTGTTGACGGTACAGATCCCGAACTTGTAAGAGGCATCATGGAAACAGAGATGATATCTGTTGACGAGCGTCACAAGAAAAAGATCAATTTCTGGAGCGATCTTGGAGCCATGGGACCTGCATGGGGTATGATCGGTACCCTCGTAGGACTTGTTAACATGCTTCAGGCCATGGATGATCCGGGAGCTATCGGACCTGCTATGGCTGTCGCCCTTATAACAACATTGTACGGTTCTCTGCTTGCGAACTGGATATGCACTCCTACGAGTGCAAAGCTCAAGGTTCAGAACGAACAGGAGATGATGGGCAAGCAGATAGTCATAGAGGGGCTCTTGTCTATACAGGCAGGTGAAAACCCCAGAGTAATAGAAGAAAAGCTCAAGTCTTTCCTTGAGCCTAAAGACAAGGCAGCTATGGATGCGGCTGCAGGAGGTGAAGCGGATGGCTAAGCGCAAAGAAGATCCGCCGCCGGCCGGTGCCCCGGCCTGGCAAAGTACCTTTGCGGACCTGATGAATTTGCTGCTCTGCTTCTTTGTTCTGCTCTTCTCCATGTCAAACATGGATGCCGAGAAGTTTGAAGCACTCGCAGCTTCGTTTTCAAATACATTCTCAATATTTTCAGGCGGCGGAAGCTCGTTTGATGACGGACTTCTTATAAGCAACGGTATGAGCCAGTTAAATCAGCTGGACAACTATATAACAAATGTCGGAGCCGCGGCCAACACAGAGACCATGGACAATGAGTTTAAGGAAGAGGTCGATGAAGAGGAAAGCCTTGCAGCCAAGATGGAGGAAGAAGGCTTGAAGGAATCCGAACAGATGGCTGAAAGGATCGAGGAGGCTCTTGCAGAAGTCGGCAAGGAGCGGGAAGTGGATGTCTCGTTCACTTCACAGTATGTCCTTTTAACACTCAAAGGTTCAGTGCTCTTTGATTCGGGCAAGGCAGATCTTAAGCAGGAGGCAATGCCTACCATAGCTCAGATAGGAGTGATCCTTGAAAGATACGGCCTTTTCGGAATAGAGATAGAAGGCCATACCGACAATGTTCCGATGAACGGCGGAAAGTATGAGAACAATGATGTATTGAGCAGCTACAGAGCTCTTTCCCTGTTCAATTATCTGACTCAGAATACGAGTATCGATCCTGCTTCAATAAAGCACAGCGGACGTGGCGAATACGCTCCCATTGCGGATAATTCGACACCCGAGGGCAGGAGCAAGAACAGACGTATTGAGATAAAGGTCTACAACAGCTTAAACAGCTTGGTAAGGTAAGGAATAAAAGGAACTAAAAACTATGAAGAAAAACATGTTATCGGTACTGATACTTGCGCTTCTTATCGTTAATGTGGCGCTGACATCGATCATGATGTTCACTATGATGGGTACCAACAAGAAGACGGCAAAGCTTATCGACGGGATCTCAACCGCTCTTTCGCTTGAGATAACAGATCCTTCGATGGAGGGAGTCGAGGCTGAAGCTGAAGTTGCGATGGAGGATATCAAGGTACATCAGATACCTGATCAGTTAACAATCGGTCT
>JAGCXJ010000207.1 GCA_017961385.1 Lachnospiraceae bacterium | reverse complement strand
CACGTGAAACTTCCTTGAATGCATGAATTAATAATGGGCTGTCTTAGTTGACAGCCCATATATCTTTTCTGATATTATCGATTATTCGATAAGATTAAGCGAGCTGTGTTCCGCAGTTAGAGCAGAACTTTGCTCCGTTTGTAGGTGTTCCGCAGTTAGGACAGAACTTTGCTCCTGCAGGCGCTGCTGCCTGTGCTCCAGGTGCCGCAGCATTTCCTGTCATTCCCATATTCTGCATCATCTGCTGACCCATTACCATACCCATCTGCATGCTGGCCATATCTGTTGCGATGCTTCCGCCGCCGTTTGAGCCTTTGCCGAACGAATCAGCCATAGCCATCTGAGTATACTTGTTAACATCACCGACCATAGCCTGAGCAGCTGCCTTCTCCTGCATCTTTCTGATCTCTTCAGGATAGTTGAAGCTCTCGATGTTGAACTCTGTTATGGTGATACCAAGCTTGATCATATCTGCATCAAGCTCTTCTCTGATACCTGCTGCGATGTTGCGTGCATCAACCTGAAGGTTGAACATATCGCGTCCTTCCTTTGCGATATGAGCCATAAGAAGCTGATCAAGGTTAGCTATGATACGCTCCTTGACATCTTCAACTGAATATGAAGCACGTACTCCTGCAAGTCTGTCTATGAGTACATCTCTGTCTGCGATCTTGCAGCTGAATGTACCGAATGCTCTTATAGGCATTCCTCCGGGAAGACCGGGTGCCTGAAGATTGATAGCATTCTTTGTTCCCCACTTTACGAGCTGCTCAAGAGTATTGATGAACAATACCTCTGCTCTTAAAGGAGTGTTGAAACCGAATTTGAAACTCTTAAGTGTTGTAAGGAAAGGTATGATGTCTGATTCGATATCGAAGTTACCTTCATCCTCGAAAATACCTTCACATACACCGTTGTATAAGAAGATGGCATCCTGACCGGGGCGGATGATAAGCTTAGAGCCTTTCTTTATCTCCTGATTCTGCCACTTCCAGAATAACATTCCCTCTTTCTGATCTGCCCACTCAATGACATTGGCAAGCTGATTTGCAATAAATCCCATTTTAAATTCCTCCTTATTATAACCCTTGGGTTACCAGCTGACTTTTATTATAATCTATTTTTTATCCCTTGTCACCCTTTTCGTCACGTGCATACTTGTCTCTGCAGCCGTCAACAAGCTTCTCGATAAGCAGCTTCTTTATATACACATCCTGAGAAAGAAGCGTTATGAAAGCAAATGTCTGAAGCGTTTCCTCATCACCGTTTTTCACATCCCTGTACATGGTATGCGCCTCATCGAATTTTATTGTGATGTCCTCGATTATACCGTCAAGCATCTTGGCTTCCTTTTCGATGAGTTCATCATATACCTGAGCCATCGTGACATCTTCATCTTTTCCGAAATACTTCTCATTTAACGGCTTGAGTATGGCCTCGATGTCGCTTATCGATAAAAAATACTTAAGATAATAAATCAAGAGCAGCGAGATCATATGATCCTTGCTGTATTTCTTCTTGGCGGGAGGAGGTAAAAGATCGTTCTTAGCATAGTTGTTTATCATAGTTTTAGTTAAGATCTTGTCCTCGCCCTTGTTTCTTGTTGTACTCTTCAGTCTTTCCTCAAGAAAGCTCGTTACCTGATCCATGTACAGATCGATGTTTGGTATGTCATCGGATTTGATATACTCTATCCTTCCAAGACTCTCTGTTATGCTCTTTATCAGATCATTTATATCTATCGTCATATCTTTCTCCATGCGCTTTAGAGCGATGAAATAATTATATAGCAATCAAAAATTCGTTACAAGTCATTGTTTACTTTTAGACTTTAGTGTGCTAAAATATTAACGTGTTGAACAAGCAAGGGTTCAATAACAAGGAGGAATGCACATGAATAACAAAATCAGGACCGAAGCGGTTGAGCATCTTTTTGAGGCGATTCTCACACTTGAGACAAAGGAAGAGTGCTTTGATTTCTTTGAGGATCTGTGCACCATAAACGAGCTTCTCTCGCTGTCACAGCGCTACGAGGTAGCAACGATGTTAAAGGAAAAAAGAACATATCTTGAGATAGCTGAAAAGACCGGAGCTTCCACTGCTACGATAAGCCGTGTAAACCGTTCCCTTAACTACGGCTGCGACGGTTACGAGATGGTTTTCAAAAAACTTGGGCGATAGTTGACAGATTTCACAAAAAATGTCTGAAAATTGCGACTTTTTCATTTACTTTTTAACATATTTATGCTATATTTAATGCGTTGTAGCAAAAGCTGCAATGAGTTATTTAGTTTTTGGAGGATTGACATGAACAAGGGTACTGTTAAGTGGTTTAACAACCAAAAGGGTTACGGCTTCATCTGCGATGAGGCAGGCAATGATGTATTCGTACATTACTCAGGACTTAATATGGAAGGCTTCAAGTCTCTTGAAGAGGGCCAGGCAGTTGAGTTCGAAGTAGTTAACGGCGAAAAGGGACCTCAGGCTGTAAACGTAACAAAGCTGTAATCTTCGATTACGATTAATCAATTATACGAAGTGCCTTTTACAAATAAAGCAGTAGTTTAATGGATTAACAAAAAGGACCGGATATCCGGTCCTTTTTTGTTACATGTCACAAAGTTTGACAGCTTCTTCAAACTTAAGCTTTCCTCCAAAAAGATCAAGTGCACTGCCGACAGTCACATCTATGCGGTCGTGTCCTATCTCTCTTATCAGTTTCATGTCATCTATGCTTCTCACACCTCCCGCGTATGTTACGGGTATGCCATTCCATCCTGACAGATACTCAAGAAGATGCTCTTCTATACCGTTTTGCTTTCCTTCAACATCAACTGCATGTATCAGGAATTCATCACAGAAAGAAGCAAAGTAATCGAGTGTATCGTATGTTATGTCAACCTTTGTCAGCTTCTGCCATCTGTCTGTAGCTATCACATATCTATCGTCTACTCTCCTGCAGCTCAGGTCAAGGACAGTCCTTTCTTTTGTGGCACTTAAGACAAGCTTTTTAAGATTGCTCTCATTGACCTCTCCGTCGTTAAAGACTAAGCTTGTGACGATCACATGACTGGCTCCTGCTTCTATGAACTCGCCTGCATTGTTTGCATTGATGCCTCCTCCGACCTGCATGCCGTTTTTATAAGCAGCAAGTCCCTTAAAAGCCTGTTTCTTTGTGAGCTCATATTCATAAGTCCCTGCTTTGTTTAACAGTATGATATGACCGCCTTTTAATCCGTGATCTCTGTATATGGCAGCATAGTGATCCGCACCTTTATCGGCAACAAAGTTTTCCTTTGCACTGCTGTCGTTTAAAGTGCTTCCGACAATCTGCTTTACCTTACCGTCATGTATATCTATACAATGTCTGAATCTCATTACTTCTCCAAAATGATACCTTCGCGATAAGCCTCCAAGAGCTTCTCGAGCTGTATTATGCTGTCCTTTAACTCCTTGCCGACATCTGTATCCGCTACTCTTATCCTGTGCGGAGCTATCTCGACCGGTATCCTGTCACATACTATATCGGTCTCTGTCCTGACCGCGATCTCCTTGCTCTCAAACGGCTGATGGGATATAAGGAACATTCCGTGTGAATTGGCTACAAGCGTATATCCCGCGATACCCGTCTTTTCCTGATATGCCTTTGAAAATCCTCCGTCTATTACAAGCAGCTTTCCTCCGCATTTGATCGGAGTCTCGCCCTTTGTAACCTCGACAGGCACATGTCCGTTTATTATGTGAGAATCCCCGAGCGAAAGTCCGAACTCCTCCATGATATGATTTATCGTATCCTCATTGTCATAAAGACTGTAATAGGGGTTCTTGACTTCCTTGTGAGTTTTACTGTCATCTATAAAATAGCGCTCAAAAGTCGCCATCTTGTCCTTGCCAAAAACCGGTGAATTGGGTCCTGCCCAGATATAGTAGAGTATATCCCTGCCGTACTGTTTTTCCTTCGCATCTTTTGAGTAATAGCCCTTTCTCGCATAGCTTTCGAGAGCATCATACAGAGCCTTCCCCTTATACTCATTACCTGCGATATTTAATGAGCAGAAAGATCCGTTCTCATCCATCGGAACACATCCGTGATATAAAATGTTTGAGTTATGGATCTTGTACATGGCTCCCTTTGAGTAAAGGAATCTCACATGTTTCTGAAGCTTGTCGCTTTGTCTGAATGCCGCAACAAGTCTTTCCATCACAAGCTTCTCATCTTCTGTCAGTGCATAGGGATCACGAGGATCTACCGTAGGGAAATCAACATCCTTCATCGGATATGTACTGCCGTAGCATGTGACTGTCCTGTTCTCATAATCTATCTTGTCAAGAAGCAGCCTGTCATCCATGTTCCACTCGGGATGACGCATTATCGTCATGCCTTCAAGCTTAAACTGGAGTATCGAGATCGCCTTGTGCATCCTCATATCCAGTTCAAGATCACGGGTGTTGTAGTCATCATCATACTTTATCGCAAATGCAGAACAGTCGGTCTTGTCATATGTCTGAAGTGCAAACGTTGCAAGAGGCACAAGATTTATGCCGTATCCTTCTTCAAGTGTGTCAAGATTTCCGTATCTTGCAGAGTTTCTTATAACGGTTGCGATACATGTCTGATCGCCCGATGCTGCACCCATCCATATGATATCGTGGTTTCCCCACTGGATATCAAGTGAATGATAATGCATCAGAGTATCCATGATAATATGCGGACCTTTGCCTCTGTCAAATATATCTCCGACTATATGCAGATGATCAACGACCATTCGCTGGATCAGCTCGCAAAGTTCGATAATGAACTGCGGCGCGCTGCCTATGCTTATTATCGTATGGATGATCTCATTGTAATAAGCCTCTTTGTCCTCAAGCTCTTCCTTCTCTGTTATCAGTTCCTCTATTACATAGGCAAAATCCTTTGGAAGGGCTTTTCTTACCTTGGAGCGCGTATACTTTGAAGATACACGTGTAAGCATGTGTACGAGTCTGTGAAGGGTTATCTTGTACCAGTCCTCCAAAAACTCCTCTTCCTCCTCGACGATCGCAAGCTTTTCCTTCGGATAGTAGATAAGGGTAGCAAGCGCTCTCTTATCCTTTTCGCTTAGGGTGTTGCCGAATTCCTCATCTATCTTTCTTCTTACCGAACCGGAGCCGTTTTTCATCACATGATTGAACTGCTCCCATTCACCGTGAATATCCGTAAGGAAATGCTCAGTACCCTTTGGAAGGTTCATTATTGCCTGAAGGTTTATGATCTCTGTTGAAGCCGCTGCGATATTGGGAAACTGCTTTGCAAGGCTCTTAAGATATTTGATTTCCAAACTTGCCAGCTTATTATCCATTTATAACATCACTCATATCGTACATGCCGGGACCTTTATTTGCTAAGAACTTTGCGGCTGCGACCGCGCCCTTGCCGAATACGGCACGTGAATATGCCGTGTGAGAGATAGTCACCACCTCATCCATTCCGGCAAATATAACATCATGATCACCGACGATCGAACCGCCTCTTACTGCAGAAATGCCTATCTCTTTCTTGGGTCTCTTCTCTCTTCTTTGCGATCTGTCATATACATACTCGTACTCGTTGTCAAGCGCTTCGTTTACGCTGTCAGCAAGCGCCAGTGCGGTACCGCTGGGAGCATCCAATTTCTGATTATGATGCTTTTCCACTATCTCGATATCAAAGCCTGATTCGGCAAACAGAGGAGTGATCTCCTTCAACAGTTTCATAATGGTATTGATACCAAGGCTCATGTTGGCTGATTTGAGTATCGCTACTTTTTCGCTTGCCTGCTTCATATGCTCAAGCTGAGCTTCGCTTAATCCTGTAGTGCAGAGTACGACAGGTATCTGTCTTCCTGCTGCGTATTCTAGCAGAACATCCACAGCTGAAGCATTCGCAAAATCTATGATGACATCAGCCTGTGCATCACACTCGGATATGCTCTTAAATACAGGATAGCTGTTCTGAATGTGATCTGATACGTCAACACCTGCAACTATCTCAACATCCGGATCGTTTTCAACGATGCCTGTTATCATCTGACCCATGCGTCCGTTGCATCCGTGCATAATAACTCTTGTCATGTCTCTACTCCTATCTTATCGAACTCTCGCTCATCTCTTTTTTGAGTCTCTCGCTTATAGATGACTCGGAATCATTTCCGCTTGAAAGGATCCCGTAGTTTTCCATAGCGCTTTTTAATCTCTCAACATTGGCATATTCCATGACCGTAAGAGGTCTGCGGATACCGTCCGAGCATTTTCCCATAAGGTTCATAGCCTTCTTTACAGGAATGGGATTTACTTCGCAGAATAAAGCATCTATGAGTTCTATGGCTTCAAGCTGCATCCTGCAGCTCTCTTCTACCTTGCCGTCAAAGTACAGCTGGCAGATATCATGAGTCTGCTTGGGTGCGACATTTGAAAGAACTGATATTACACCCTTTCCTCCAAGGCTGAGGATAGGAACTATCTGATCATCATTTCCTGAATACAGATCAACCTTGCCGTTTGCCTTTGCCATGAGTTTTGCTATCGCGGAGATGTTTCCGCTCGCTTCCTTAACACCTACGATGTTTTCTACATCCGTGCAGAGCTTTATTATGGTCTCGGGTGCCATTGTGCATCCTGTTCTTCCCGGGATGTTATAAAGGATAACAGGAACACTGATAGAATTGGCTATCAGTTTGAAGTGCTCATATAAGCCCTTCTGAGTTGCTTTGTTATAGTAGGGTGTTACGAGCAGAACACCGTCTACTCCAACTTTTTCAGCCTCTTTTGAAAGATATATCGCAGTATCTGTAGAGTTTGAACCCGTACCTGCGATAACAGGGATCCTGTGAGCGACCTTTTCAACACAGTATCTGATCACATTGATGTGCTCATCATGTGAGAGTGTAGATGCTTCACCTGTCGTTCCGCATACTACGATGGCATCAGTACCGCCTGCGATCTGTTCTTCAATGATCGCAGAAAATGCATCGTAATCAACTTCAAGATTGTCTTTCATAGGTGTAATGATCGCTACACCAGCGCCTTTAAAAACTGCCATTTTTCTTTCCTCCTTTGGCATTTGGCGGGGTTTTTATACGATTAAGTAAAAAAACCGACACCAAAAATGGGGTCGGTTTTGTAAATATGCAAAATCGTCGATAGCTCCCCATCTTTGTTAAGATGACAGTCATAAGGCTGTTAACCTTATGCCCAAGTCCGATGTACAGCCCATCTCGCTTTCGGCGTTTCCCCCTTTCATACTCCTTCATCTGTGCCTGTCACATCCAGAGCATTACTTATGAGTCACGCGACCTCTATCCTCAGTTACGCATACAAGTGTAACACAGTATTTAAACGTTGACAAGCATTTACAGAAAATAAGTTCCCTCATCGTTTATCGTAATATCTGCGCCTGTTATCTCGATCATAAATTTCTTGAACCGCTCTGTCATCGTTTCCGGTACTGCCAGTATTATATCTATACAGCTTTTGTAATCCTCGGATATGATCTTTGCTTCATAATCATCAAGAACGTATTTGAGCTTTCCGATGATCTGATAGTCTATTGAAAAGGACAGCTTCCTGCAAAGTCTTTTTTCCACTATCTTTGCATTTGATAACCCTGCTGCGAGCGAATCTGAATACGCCCTCACAAGTCCGCCCGTCCCGAGCAGTACTCCTCCGAAGTATCTTGTGACACAGGCAAGTGTATAAGTCAGGTTCTTTCCCTTTAAAATATCGAGCATCGGTCTTCCCGCTGTACCGCTTGGTTCTCCGTCATCAGAATACTTTAGTACATCTGCTTTATCACCAAGGATCGCTGCATGGCATACGTGTCTTGCCTGATAGTGCTTCTTTTTAAGCGATTCAACGATATCCTTTATCTGATCCTCATTCTCCACATGATAAAGATTGCAGATAAACCTCGATTTCTTTTCTGTTATCT
>JAGCXJ010000206.1 GCA_017961385.1 Lachnospiraceae bacterium | reverse complement strand
TACCGCTTCAAGCTATTCTCTGCAGCCGATGTTTCCGGGATTTATCCTGATCTTGACAGCACCGTTCTCGATAGCGGCTATCGCCATCCAGTAGTCAAAATGAATAACCGCCACAAGCGGTATATGGATCTTATCCTTTATCCTTGAAATGCTCTTTGCCGCTTCCTCGTTTGGAACGGTGCATCTGATTATCTCGCAGCCGGCCTCCTCAAGTCTGAGTATCTGCTCAACACATCTATCGGTATCCTCGGTCGGGACATTGGTCATGGACTGAATGAGGATTGGATTGCCTCCTCCGATCACTCTGTCGCCGATATGAATAACTTTTGTTTTTGATCTGTCCATTGAGATTTGCCTTTCTATATATACATATATTTATTGGTTATATAAAAGCCGTCCATAACATAATAAATCCTAGAAAAGGTCATTGCAAATGATTTAGGATAGGCAAACGCAAGTTATGATAATCTTGACTGAAAAATCCACTATTTATCCGGTCAGCAGCTGCCCCGTCCGGCTCCTCTCAGATTTTTGACCGGTCTGATCATTTTCTCAAAACCCCTTGTTTGTGACATATGTGTCGTCTTATGTATAAGCAGAAAACACTGATAAATACAGCATCCTATGACATTTATGCTTTTATTTTCTTTTTAGGATTCTGCTTGAAAAATCGTCGACCGATGTAGTCAATTTTTCTTAGATTTTCGGTCAGTATTCTGCCTTCAAAAATCATAGTTATGAGAAGAATTTTAACTGTTTCGGTCATATTTTTAAAGATTTTTGACCCGAGTTATCAAATCATCATTTAGCATACTGCCCGGTCATTTTAAATATCATGTGCATTCTCTAAAAACCCCGTCGGTCAAAAAAAGCTGTATGCAAAATGTCGCATACAGCTTTTTATCTTATTGGTGTTATTTAATTATTTAGGAAGTTTTACAGATCAAGCTGAAGAACTATCTCTTCATCATTCATCTCTCCCGTGTCATAAAAGCCAGCCTTTCGATACAGATTCAGAGCCTTTGTATTATCCTCCTTGGTCGACAGGCGTATGTTGTTTGCTCCGTTATCCTTAAAATATCCGATTATCGTCTTTAACGCTTCGCTTCCGATCCCTTTGCCCTGATGATCTCTGTCTATCATGAATCTCCACAGCCAGTATCTGTCTAAAGGATCTTCATACAAATCATCAAAGGCAAACATCGCAAATCCTACCATTTTCCCTTCATGATATATGGCAAAAGGTCTTGCTACATCTGCGTTTTCCTTTGCATCTTTGATAGAATCCTCATTTGATGCTATATATTTCATCTGATCTTTGTCAACTTTGAGTTCAAAGCACTGTTTCAGATTGTCATTAGTCAGTTCTCTTAGTTCTGTTTTCATTTATAGATCCTTGTCAGATCATCTTTTATTCGCCTTTTTGTCAATATAGAGCTTTTCATCGGCTCTCTTGAGACACGCTTCAGCAGTATCATCGCTGTCTTTAAGGAAATCATATCCAACGCTTGCTTCGATATCATAGTGAAGATCTGCGCTCTTTTCCTTAAGAAATTCCCTGAAGAATGCTATGATAGTAGAAATTCCCTGATCGTCATTTACATTCCTTGTGATCATGGTGAATTCATCACCGCCGTAGCGGCCGATGAAGATCGGGACTCCGGCCTTTTCAGCAGTACGCCTCAGAGCTTCCGCCACTAAAGAAAGCGCTCTGTCGCCTTCAGTATGTCCGTATCTGTCATTTATTTCCTTGAATCTGTCTATGTCTATCATGCATACACAGCATTTCTCGTTTTCAATGTACTGGATTCTCTCCATGAATCTGTTGATCTGGCCTCTGTTGTTAAGCTTTGTCAGAGCGTCAACAGATATCTGCATCTGCAATGACTTGATATAGAAATACAGCATCATCAGCGTACATCCGAAGCAGAAAAGAGGTGCATTCCACTCAAAGGTCTGCAGCATGCCGAATACGACTATTGAAAGCGGATAGATCGCTATAAGCTTATAAAGCCTCTTATCTTCCTTTACATCAGTCTTTTTTGCATTTCTGAATGAGATCACGGAAGAAGAAAAAACATAAAGAGAAGGTACCGTTACCATTAACGGATAGTACATGTCATTAAGTACGCCATCCTTGTCTATCCAGTACAAAGGATTTACGGCATACGCTATCACCATCACGAGCATGGAGATTATGGCAGGTATAAGGATGAGCCTCTCATATCTTCTCTTTTTATTGAGAAGCATCCCTTCAGATGCCGCCATGTACATGAACCAGCAGAATCCTATAAGATCGATAAATACATAATTTACGAAATTAAAAAGAACAGAGAAAAACCGTATATGCGGAAGCACACCGCCTTCCACGGCAGCCCAGCCTATATCAGACAGAAAGTATATAATATACACCATTCCTGTCCTGAAAAACCATATCTCTCTTTCAGTCCTTGTTCCATAGCTGTTATTCTGAAAGATGAGTATGACAAAAATGGCTACACAGACCAGATTTGCCTCCGTATAAAAGGCAAAATAATCCAGATTCATTCCTTATCCCTCAATGTGAAAAATGCACGATAAACCGTTGGCTTTTCTGTGACAATTAGTCCATCCTATTACATTATAATATAACCGCTACATTCTGTCATTTTAAAACTTTTGGCTTCTTATGCTATGCAAAGATCCTGCCTATCCAGTCTATCCTTCTGTCCATGCAGTTTTTAACGATCGAGCTCTTAAATACCGACTCATATCCATGGCAGGTTCTCTCAACCTCATTAAGCTGCACGTTTACGTTTAGTGACATGAGTCTTTTGCCAAATTCAACACCTTCATCGTGAAGGCAGTCAAACTCTGCCACTTCTATGTATGTCGGCGGAAAATAGTTAAGATGATCTACTTCCGATATCGAGGCATATCTGCTTCCTTCTTTATCTGCATTCTCAAGATACATATCCCAGAACATCTTAGAGCATCGGCTGTCCCAGATAGGTGTGTCCGTAAATCTTCTCATCGATCCCGTATCCATTCTTTTATCGAGTACAGGATATATAAACATCGCGCCCTTTGGAAGATCTTTATCCCTGTCTTTAAGCATGATAATAAGAGCAGCTGCGATATTTCCGCCTGCGCTGTCTCCTGTTACGATGATCCTGTCTTTATCGATATCAAGGCTTTTTGCATTATCTTTCACCCAGAGATATGAATTATAGCAATCCTCGATCGCGACCGGATATCTGTACTTTGGCATGAGTCTGTAATCCGGCATTATGACCTTGCAATGAGCGCTTTTTGCATACCACTTTGCTATCTGATAGTGAGCATTTGAGGCGCTCATTAAAAAACCGCCTCCGTGAAAGAACATGATGCAGGGCAGAGCCCCGCTGTATTCTTTGGGTTCTATCACAAGAGTCTGAATGCTCTTTCCGCCATAGCCTTGTATTTTATATTCTTTTACATTAACACTGTTATCGGATCTGCATTTCTGCATCCTGTATGCGGCATTTAGCATGGGATACAGACGTCCCACCATTGAACCGCTGTATGCTGACAGGCTTTTAAGTTCGCTGTCGATATCATATTTCATTTTTTACATCCTTTTTATTTCAGCGTCTTGATGATCTTAAAGACTTCTTTTCCGTTTGCGTCAAGTTCTCTTTCCTCAACGCTGTCGGCCTTGGAGCGGCTGACTGTCCTGCCGTCTTTTAAATATGTCTGGATCAGGCGGACTCCGCCGTGAGAAAACTGCCCTTCCTTAATGTTTATCTCAGGATCTGAGTTATCTCTGTATTCGAGCTTCTCCTGCTCGATCAGTCTTTCGGCGATCTCATCGATATGCAGCTCATTTCTGAACTCAAGCTGCTTATCCCTGTTATTTCTGTAGTCTTTTATATCTTCATACAGAGTGATCCTTGTAACATCATTGTCTATCGTCACGTTTTCGTATGCATGGAAATCTCTGAGCGTATCTCTGTCAAATATCCTGCAGGAATCGCTGCCAAACCACATTCTGTAGGCTGCGCATAAGCTGTATCCTTTTGTCTTAAATACATATCCGGGATTCTTTTTAATGTCTATCTCCATTACGCCGTTTCTGCTGCTCTCGCACTTGGGATAGTCATCAGGGTTTTCTCCCATCCATTCAAGCATGTTTATCTCCGTCTGATTTTGAATGGAAATATCATGAAGATCCGTTTCAAAAGCTAAAACTGCTTCTCTGATTATAAACTTTTCAATCTGAGTATACAGACTGTCTGCCAAGTCATAATCGATAATAAGTATAAGAGACAGAACTTCATCGAGTCTTTCGCTCCTAACAGTGAATGAAATTTTTTCTGAGTCGATCGAAAAGAATCTTCTTTCGTCAGTCTTTATCATTTCTTCATCAAAGACTTCAGCAAATCTTTTGGGGTAATACCTGCCGCGATATTCATGAGAACGTATCTTTGAAGGAGTATCAGACTTAAAAAGATCATCTATAAAAGAGCGAAGATACTCTTTATCAACTGTCTTTTGGCATGAAATGAAAAAGTACTTCTGCTCTTTAGGTTTGTTTAGATCCTGTTCCTTATTAAGATCAGAAGCATCTTCGTCTGCTGATCTTTTTATGCTCTTTTTAAATCCTTCCAGAAAACCCATGAACTATCCTCATCTTTTAACAGTTCAATACATTACATGTCTGTATCTTTAAGATATTCGTATATTTCCTTTATCAGTCTGTCAGCCTTAGGAAACTTACGGCCCGGCATCTGCATGATAAAGACTCCCGAAAAGCTGTCATTAGAAACATAGACATTACGCTTTTCCATCTTTTTTTCAAATTTATCCTTAAGGATATCTTCGATTCTTCTGATATCGTCTGCGCTAAGCTTCTGGTTATCACAGGAAAGTCTTTTATTGCTTATCCTTATCAGTTCCCAGCCGTTTGCACTCCTTGATATCATTGCGGGTTTTAACTTGTGATCAATTTTTGAAAAAAACATATACTCTAACTCTTATTTTCTCTTTCTTCACGTTTTTTTCGCCGTTTCTCTCTGTTGTTTTTTTCTGATTCAAAGATCTCAACGGCTGCATCCGTAAGCTCATCAGGCCAGACTCTCTCACTCTTTGCAACATTTGCCCAGGGGCAGAGCATTTCATAATCGCTATCGAGTACGACCGTATAGGGTGGTCCGCATCGATCGTCCACATCCATATACAGATGCCGTCCCTTATCTATCAGATGGCACGAATCCGCATCGCTCATCCCGTCTTTGAGCGCATCATAGATCTCTTTTGTTATCTCATAAAGATCCAGGTATCCGCATCCGCTCCGCTTTGCGGTATAAAGATCTCTTTCCTTGTCATAGCAGGCTTTCCAGCCGTTTCCTTCCTTGAATTCCATATCAAGCCTCTTATTGATCCTTTTTGCTTATCCTGTCCAAAAAAATACGCCTGTTGTTTACAGACATTTCATCTGCAAACACAAATTCAGTCTCATTCATGAGTTTCATAAATCCCTCATAAGAGTCGATAGATCTAAAGAAATCTATCCAGGCATCGATATAGCCTATGATCTGACCAAACTTTTCCGTGTCTATATCGTGAACATCAAAGTTTCTGGGTCTTTCTCCCAGATAAAGCGAGCCTTTATGCTCCATGCCGTTTGTGTCATTGCTGCAGCCGTCAGTGACAATCTCAAAGTTCACATATCTTCCTGCCATATTTGAATGAGAAGAAAAGAAGCATATTTCTGCATTTAAAAATCTTCCGATCCACTTGATCTTTCTCTTGTATGTTCTGATAGATGGCTGATCCTTATAATAGCGGCTTATCTCAAAACAGACTGCTTCAAATATATCCCTGGGCGCAGTATGTTCCGATATATGATCCAAAATACTGTTATCAGCCCATTTCCATTTAATATCCTTTTTTTCAAAGTTAACGTCTAAATATGACATGATCACCTCTTTCCGGTCCTATCGCTTATATCGCCTTAATAATCTGATCAGATCATCTGCCTGTCGCCTTTATCGCTCCCAGACTGTGGATCCTGACCACACGGTTTTCATCATTTTCGGCCAGTTTTTCTAGATTTTCGATATACGGAAGCACAAACTCAGCTCTTCGTTTCCCGAGTACTCTGAAGATCTCGGGAGCCTCCATCCTGACCCTGTCATCTTCATCATGCAGAAGCTTTTCAAATACATCCATGTGATCCTTATATATATCAGGAGTGTTTGTAGCTATGTTTTCACTCGCCCAGATAAAGCTTAATCTCACTTTTGCTTCGTCATCCAAAGAAAACTCAAAAAGCTTTTCTATGTACGGCTCAACCAGTCTAAAGCGGCCTCTTCCTATCCTGCCTAAAGCATTTATAGCCCGTTCTCTTAAAAGACTGTCTTTGCTGTCAAGAAACGGCGTGATCTTTATAAGAGCATCCTTTATAAGATCAGGATGTAAAAGTCCCATCTCGCCAAGAAGCCAGAGTGCCTTTGCCTTTATCTTTACCGAT